>JAFQBA010000098.1 GCA_017416845.1 Clostridia bacterium | reverse complement strand
TCGACAGTTTTGAAATAAAATTTTTTCGTTAAAAGAAAGAATAAAAACTCGGTTATACTGACGTATTTCCGAGTTTTTTGATGCGCTTTTAGCGGAAAAATTCAGTTCAAAACCGACTTCTCCCTATGACCAACCGCCTTTCGGCGGAGCTTTTTATTGTATATGGAAATAAATATTAAAATCAGTTTTTAGTATGTTTAAGTTAAAGAGAATCATTTTTTCGTTGTTTTCTTCGCTTTTTTCTTACTCTGTTTATGTGTCTTTCAAAATCTCCGTTATTTATGAATTCTGCAAGAACATATTGCTCAAACACGGGAACCGTACATGAATAAAACCCAAGCTTTTCGTTGAATGTTTGACATAGGTTTTCGGGAAGAACCATGTATCCGATTCTCATTGAGGGAGCAATGGTTTGCGTAAATGTATTTACATAAATCACATTGCACCTTGAATCAAGTGAAAAAACCGTGTCTTCATGCTTGCTGGAGACGGTAAATTCCGAGGAGAAATCATCTTCAATAATGAATCTGTTTCCGCTTATTGCCCAGTTTATGTATTCTCGGCGTTTTGAAGCACTGGCTGTAACACCGCTCGGAAAACTGCGATAGGGTGTGATGTGCAGAACCTGTGCTTTTGTTCTTGAAAGCTCAGATGATATTATGCCGTCGTTTCCGAGGTTCAAAAGATCACATTTTGCACCGTTTGCAAGGTATATGGAATGGATTTTTTCATATGAAGGATTTTCAATTGCATATAGCATTCCTCTGCCCAAAAGCTGAATAATAAGGCTATATAGATATTCCGCACCTGACCCAATGACAATTCTTTCGGGTAGTGTGTCAATGCCTTTTGATCGTGAAAGATATGAGCAAATTGCATGTTTTAGCTCGTGAGTTCCTGAATTTGGTGATTTTACCAGGATTTGTTCTCCATATTTCGAGATTACATTACGCATAGTTTTTGCAAAGGTTGAAAAAGGAAAATCCTCGGCATTATGTTCATAGCTTGTTTTTAAATAGGGTTTAACGTTTAACGGCATGTGTGCAGTTGTAAAATCTTCGCTTTTGTAGGTGACAAAAAATCCGCTTCGCTCTCTTGCTTCTGCATATCCCTCGTCACACAAAATGTTGTAGGTGTGTTCAACGGTGATAACACTTGTTCCGGTTTCTTCGGCAAGAATGCGCTTTGAGGGAAGCCTGTCACCGTGCTTGTAGGTTTGATTGATGATGTCATCTCTCAATTGATAATAGAGTTGCATATATGCACTTTGGTTTGTTTGACGATTAACTGAATATTTCATCTGGTTATATAAAAATCTCCTTAATTGGTCATTGTGATATAATCAGATTTATTATATACTACTTTCATAAATTTGTAAAGTATTTTAGGTGATAATGATTATGAACAAATCAAAAACTCAAAAAATTGTAATTTCGGCTCTTTTTGCGGCACTGGTATGCATTGCAACAATGATAATCCGAATCCCGTCGCCCATTGGCGGATATCTTAACATGGGCGACTGCATAATTCTTTTGGCAGGGTGGCTTCTCTCTCCGCTTTGCGCTGCGGCATCTGCGGCAATAGGTTCTGCAATTGCTGATGTGCTGTCGGGCTTTGCAGGTTATGCTCTTGCGACATTTGTCATAAAAGCTCTTGTTGCACTCACTGCATATGCAGGATTTAAGTACATATGCAAAAACAAAACTAACACAATTTTACTTGTTTTGGTTTCGGTTGTTGCAGAACTTGTTATGATTGCTCTCTACTACATATTTGAAGGACTTTTTCTATATGGATTTGAAGCCTCGCTTGCAAATATTATTCAAAATTCAATTCAGGCTCTTGCAAACGTTGCAGCAGGGGTGATTCTTTTGAAAATCTTTTCAAAAGGAAAAATGCTTAAACAACGGTAACTTTAACATTTGCCTTTAGTGTTGTCATACTAACTTGTTACACGGTATTAAGTATATTCAAAATATGCAAATTTCATAAAATCTTCATAAAGCCGTTGAATTTTGAAACTTTGTAAATTATAATAAAGAAAAAACATTCAAGGTGATATTTATGAGTTACAAAGTTATAGATGTCCACACTCACATCTGGCCCGACAAGCTTGCATCAAGAGCTGTTGAGCATGTGGGTACATATTATTCCTATGATATGCACGGAAAAGGTACAATTGAAGATCTCAAACAAAGTGCAAATGAAGCAGGTGTCGAAAAGTTTGTAATTCATTCATCAGCGCTTAAGGCATCGCAGGTTGAAGATGTAAACACCGCCACAGCATCGCATCTTTGCGGACAGATTGCAGGGTTTGGAACGCTTCATCCGGAATATACGGAGTTTGAAAAAGAGATAAACCGCATAATATCTCTCGGGCTGAAAGGCATAAAACTGCATCCGGATTTTCAATTTTTCAACATAGACGATCGAAGAATGTATCCTGCGTATGAAATAATAAGAGACAAAAAGCTTCCCATTCTTTTTCATATGGGTGACGAAAAATATGATTTTTCATCGGCTGTGAGACTTCTCAAAATTCTTGCCGATTTTCCGGGGCTCATTGTCATTGGAGCGCACCTCGGTGGTCATCTCAAATGGGATCAAACCGAAGAATATCTGATTGGCAAAGATATCTACATGGATTGCTCCAGCACTGACCGAAAGCTCTCGCCTGAAAGGTCAAAATCCATAATTCGGCGTCACGGATATGAAAAAATTCTCTTCGGGACAGATTATCCCATAGAGCGTCACAACGAGGGCATAGAAAACTTTTTGAAGCTTGGTCTCACTGATGAAGAGAACGAGAAGATTCTATATGATAATGCGTTCAATTTACTTTTTAAATAAACTTTTTGAATGACTGACTATTACGATTACAAAGATTATATATTTGCGGAGTTTGCCGTGGGCAGACTCCGCATTGTTAATATAAAACATTACCATATAAAGAGGGTGAAATAATGACCGGAATATACGTTCACATTCCGTTTTGTCTGCAAAAATGTAATTATTGCGACTTTTGTTCATATCCGTCAATGCTTTCCAATGCGGATAGTTACTGTGATGCACTTGCGCGTGAGGCGGAAAGCTATTGTGGAAAAAATATTTTTGCTGACACAATTTACTTTGGAGGAGGAACACCAAGTATTCTAAGTAGTATGCAGCTTGGCAAAGTGTTGGATTCAATTTACAAAAATTTTGACATATCTTCAAATGTTGAAATCACAATCGAAGCAAATCCCGGTACTGTTACAAATGAAAAAGCAAAAGAATTCAAAACTCTCGGATTCAATAGAGTGAGCCTGGGCGCTCAGAGTTTTTGTGACAAAGAGCTTTCGATTCTTGGCAGAATTCACACAGCCGATGACACCGAAAAATGCTATGATCTTTTAAGGGATGCCGGTTTTGAAAACATCAGTCTTGACCTGATGTATGCCATTCCCGGGCAGAATATGCAGTCATTGAGCAGTTCTGCTTCTCAATTGCTAAACCTTTCCCCTGAGCACATTTCCTGTTACGGTCTTAAAATCGAAGAAGGCACTCCTTTTGAAAAGATGCTTGAGAGAGGCGAGATAACAGAAAAAAGCGATGATGAATATGCCGATATGTATGCTTTTATTTGCAACACTCTAAAAGAGGCGGGCTATAGTCAATATGAGCTCTCAAATTTTGCAAAAAAAGGTTTTGAATCCCGTCACAACACAAAATACTGGCTTGGTGATGATTATGTGGGGCTTGGAGCGGCAGCTTCCTCAAAGCTTGGTTCAAATCGTTTCACTCACATTGCAAATCTCGAAAGTTATATGAAGAGCTTTGAAAATGAAGAAAGCTATGAGTTGTCAAACGAAGATGAAATGAGCGAGTTTATGTTTCTTTCGCTCAGGATGACGAAGTCAGGAGCGTCAAAAGAAATATTTGAAAACCGTTTTGGTATATCAATAGAAAAAGCTTTTCAGGAAGCTATTCGGAAACATACCTCAAACGGAATGATTTTGGATGAGGGAGACAGATATATTTTAGCACCCAAGGCATACTATATATCAAACTATGTGCTCAGTGATTTCGTGTGATTGTTGAATTTTAATAAATTTAAAGCTTTCTATTGACAAATACGACAAATAATGGTATCTTATATTTAGCACTCGGAAGATTAGAGTGCTAACGGAGATGAAAAAATGGAATTAAGTGACAGAAAAAAGAAAATTTTGCAGGCAATCATTGATGACTACATCGCTTCTGCAGAACCTGTCGGTTCATCCCACATACTCAAAAATCACGATTTGGGTGTCAGCTCCGCCACAATTCGAAACGAAATGGCGGCTCTGGAGGAGGCAGGTTATCTCGAAAAGCCTCACACATCTGCGGGCAGAGTTCCCTCGTATCTCGGCTATAGGGTTTATGTGGATCAGCTCATGAATGAATATAGCCTCAGTGTTGCCGAAATCAATCAGATTACCTCGGCTCTTCGCACAAGATACCTTGAACTTCGTCGTGTAATCGACAGCATTTCCGACATTATGAGTGTGCTTACCGATTACACAGCAATTTACACAACCCCATCGGCAACCGGTATAACCGTCAGCAACATTAAGCTTGTTCCTGTTGATGAGCGCAGTTTTGTTGCACTTGTGATAACAAGCTCGGGTGGAGTTAAAAACAGAACTGTGCGTACATCAAAGACTTTTGAAGCAGATGTTTTGGAAAAACTGTCAAATTATCTCAGCTACCGTTTTGCAGGTTGTGACGTAGGAGAATTTACTCCCGAAGTGCTTTTGAATGAGAAAAAACTTATTCCCGTTGATGAAGAGCTCATTGACGCCGTGTTTGAATTTCTTACCGATCTTTCAAACGAAGCTGAAAATGTGGATGTTGTCATGAGCGGTACAACAAACATTTTTAAGCATCCTGAGTTCAACAGCATTGATCGCACAAAAGACTTTTTGAATTTTATCAAAAAGGACAACAGCAAAATCATAAAATCTCTGCTTTCTCAGACGGGTGACTCAACCTCGGTTATCATAGGTAACGAAAATCCCGTTTTGGAAAATAAAGATATAAGCCTTGTGGTTTCAAACTATTCTCTTGGCGGCGGACTGAAGGGTAAACTTGCCATTATAGGTCCCACCAGAATGGACTATGCAAAGGTTATTTCAACTTTAGATTACCTTACATCGTGCATAAATGAGGTTACAGGCAATGCAAATCTTGATGAAAGGAAGAAAGAACTTGATTAAAAATAAAGACATATCACCCGAAGAAACTGCAGAAGAAACAAAGAAAAAGTCTTCAAAGGCTAAAAAAGAGCCTCAGGAAGAAAAAAAGACAAAAAAACAAAAAGAGTCAGATGCAAAGATCGAAGCTCTTGAAAATGAAATTTCACAGCTTAATGACAAATATCTTCGTGTTATGGCTGAGTATGACAATTTCAAAAAAAGAACTCAAAAAGAAAAAGAAGCAATCTATACCGACAGCGTTGGTGACACCGTGACCGAGCTTTTGCCTGTACTCGATAACTTCGAAAGAGCGCTTGCGTCTTTCAGTGACGATGCAAAGGAGTCGGAATTTTATAAAGGCTTTGAAATGATTTACACACAGACTCAAGACATTTTTTCAAAACTTGGTGTAAAAACAATTGAAACAAAAGACTCTGAATTTGATCCCAATCTTCACAATGCCGTTATGCACATCGATGATGAAGAATACGGTGAAAATGTCATTGTTGAAGAATTTCAAAAAGGATATATCTACCGCGACAAAGTGATAAGATACAGCATGGTTAAGGTAGCAAACTAATATAAATATATTAATTTATTGGAGGAATAAAAAATGGCAAAAATTATTGGTATTGACCTTGGTACAACAAACTCTTGTGTATCTGTTATGGAAGGCGGCGAACCTGTCGTAATCGCAAATGCAGAAGGCGCAAGAACAACTCCCTCTGTTGTTGCATTCACTAAAAACGGTGAAAGACTCATCGGTCAGGTTGCAAAAAGACAGGCAATCACAAATCCCGATAAAACAATCATCTCAATCAAAAGAGATATGGGTACCGATAGAAAAGTTGAAATTGACGACAAAAAATACACACCTCAGGAAATTTCTGCAATGGTGCTTTCAAAGCTCAAAGCTGATGCCGAAAGCTATCTTGGTGAAACCGTTTCTCAGGCGGTAATCACAGTTCCTGCATATTTCAGCGACTCACAGCGTCAGGCAACAAAGGATGCCGGCAAAATAGCAGGTCTTGAAGTTCTTCGTATCATCAACGAACCTACAGCAGCAGCTCTTGCATATGGTATGGATAAAGACGATGAACAAAAAATCATGGTATACGACCTTGGCGGCGGTACATTCGACGTATCGATTCTTGAAATTGCAGACGGTGTATTCGAAGTTCTTGCAACAAATGGTAACACACGTCTTGGCGGTGACGACTTTGATGACAAGATTATGAATTATCTTGTATCAGAATTCAAAAAAGAAAATGGCATTGATCTTTCTGCTGACAAAATGGCTATGCAACGTCTTAAAGAAGCGGCAGAAAAAGCAAAGATTGAGCTTTCCGGTGTTACAACCTCAAACATCAACCTTCCCTTTATCACAGCTGATGCAACAGGTCCCAAACATCTTGATATCACACTTACAAGAAGCAAATTTGACGAACTTACAGCAGATCTTGTTGAACAGACCATGGAACCCACAAGAAAAGCTATGGCTGATGCCGGTCTTTCTTCATCTGACATTGACAAGGTTTTACTTGTTGGTGGTTCATCGAGAATCCCTGCTGTTCAGGAAGCTGTAAAAAACTTCATCGGCAAAGAACCGCACAAAGGTATTAACCCCGATGAATGTGTTGCTATGGGTGCTGCAATTCAGGGCGGTGTTCTTGCAGGCGATGTAAAAGATGTTGTACTTCTTGACGTTACACCTCTTTCATTGGGTATCGAAACTCTTGGTGGTGTTTGCACAAAGCTTATTGAAAGAAACACAACAATTCCCGTAAAGAAAACTCAGGTATTCTCCACAGCTGCAGACAATCAGACATCCGTAGAAATTCATATTCTCCAGGGTGAAAGAGAAATGGCTGCCTACAACAAATCTCTCGGAAAGTTCAGCCTCACAGGTATTGCTCCTGCTCCCAGAGGCGTGCCTCAGATTGAAGTAAGCTTCGACATAGATGCAAACGGTATTGTTCATGTTTCTGCAAAAGACCTTGCGACAGGTAATGTTCAGGATATTACAATTACAGCAAGCACAAATCTTACTGATGAAGATATCGACAAGGCTGTTAAAGAAGCAGAACAGTTTGCTGAAGAAGATAAAAAACGTAAAGAAGAAATTGACACAAGAAACAATGCTGATTCACTTTGCTATCAGTGTGAAAAAGCAATGACTGATTTTGGCGACAAGCTCGAAGCAACAGACAAGAGCGACATTGAGGCTAAAATTGCCGATGTTAAAAAAGCTCTCGAAGGTACCGACACCGAAGCTATCAAAACAGCAAGCGATGCTCTTCAGCAAAAATTCTACGAAGTGTCTGCTAAAATCTATCAGCAGGCTAACCCTCAGGGTGCTCCCGGTGCAGACGGATTTGACCCCAACAACATGGGTGGTCAGGCAGGTCAGGGCGGCACATATGATGGCGACTACACTGTTGTTGATGACGATAACAAATGATGATTTTTGTCATTCAAAGGTGAGATTATGGCAGATAAAAGAGATTATTATGAGGTGCTTGGCGTTGATAAGAGTGCTTCAGACAGCGATATAAAAAGAGCATACCGAAAGCTCGCAAAGCAATATCACCCCGATGTTAATCCCGGCAACAAGGAAGCCGAAGTAAAATTCAAGGAAATCGGTGAGGCATATGAAGTCCTCAGCGATTCCCAAAAACGCGCACGCTACGATCAGTTTGGTTTTGCAGGCGTTGATCCAAGTTATGGCGGCGGTGCCGGTAGCACTGGCGGTTTTGGCGGCTTTGGTGGTATGGATTTTGGCGATATTGGTGACATATTCGGTTCGATGTTTGGTGGCGGTTTTGGTTCATCTTCAAGACGCCGTAATGGTCCTAAACGCGGGTCTGATATTGAAGAAAGTGTTCTTCTTTCCTTTGAAGAAGCAGCTTTCGGTGTGAAAAAACAACTTAAAATTTATGTAATTGAAGATTGTGAAGAATGTAAGGGCAGTGGTGCTAAATCGTCTTCAGACAAACAGACATGTACTCAGTGTAACGGAACCGGACAAATAAAAAGCGTTCAGAATACAATGTTTGGTCAAATGATAAATACGCAGGTTTGTCCTTCGTGCCGCGGTGAGGGAAGCATAATAAAAAATCCGTGTGCAAAATGCCGTGGGAAGGGTAAAATCAAACGTGCAAAGAGTATTGAAGTTGATATTCCCGCAGGCATCAACAGCGGTGAAACCGTAAGTTACAGAGGTCTTGGTAATGTCGGCACAAAAGGTGGCCCTTCCGGTGATTTGCTTGTTACGGTTTCTATTAAGCGTCATGGAATTTTCACCCGTACAGGTTATGATGTTAACCTTAATGTTCCCATAACTTTTGTTCAGGCTGCTCTCGGTGCTGAAATAGAGATTCCTATTCTTGATGCTGAAAAGAAATATGAACTCGGAAAAATGACCTATACAGTTCCCGAGGGAACACAGCCGGAAACTGTTGTTCGCCTAAAGGGCAAAGGAATTCCGCATGTGAGAAGCGGAGCAAGAGGTGATATGATACTTAAATTTACCGTTGAGGTCCCGAAAAATTTATCATCTCAGCAAAAGGATATCATTCATAAATTGGGAGAAGCGTGCGGAGAAACAAATTTTAAACAAAGAAAAACTTTTATGGATAAAATGAAAGATTTTTTTGACAAAATTTAGAGTAATAAAAAAGCGGATATGTCTGTTAATATTAAGGCATATCCGCTTTTTACTTTAGTGAATTAATCCGACAATATCATGCTTATACCGCGTTCGATTGATTTTGAATCTAATACTCCATTGGCACCCGCTACAATATATCCGTCTTTATTAATAAAATATGAAGCAGGAATAGCAGATACAGCATAAGAGTATGCTGCTTCGGATTTTATATCAAAATATACGGGAAAAGTGTATCCTTGTTTATCTATATATTCAGATGCACTCTCTATTGTTTCAGACTGTCCGTCTGTCATATTTATTATCATAAAATGTATTTTATCTCCGTATTTTTTATATGCATTTTCAAAATCAGGCATTTCAGATTTGCAAGGACCGCACCAGCTTGCCCAAAAGTTAACAACTACCGGAGTCCCTTTTAAATCAGAAAGCTTCACTTCGTTTCCGTCAGCATCAAAAACGCTGAAATCCGGTGCCGGTTTAAAGTTTTGTTGTTCAGCTTTGTTATTTTCATTTGATTTTATGAGGTTGTCGGGTTTGTAATTTTTGACAAAATAATTATATAAAACCGATGCACCTGCAATTAATAAAATAATTAATCCCGAAATAATAAATAATCCTGTTTTGTTTTTCATAGTTAAACTCCTTGCATTAATTTAATATTGCAATCCATTTTCCAAATATTCCCGTTAACATCATTAATCCTATTGCGATGAGAATGTAACCGCATATTGTATTTATTAATTTGTAGTTTTTCTTTATAAAGTCAAATGTGGATTTTAGTTTATTGATTAGTATTGCGCTCAAAATAAATGGTATTCCAAGTCCGACAGAGTATGAAAGAAGCATTAACACACCTTTAAACAGGCTTCCTTGCATTGATGCCATTACAAGTGCCGAACCGAGGAATGTACCTACGCATGGAGTCCAGCCTATAGAGAAAACAACACCGAAAACTATTGCGGATATAAATCCAAGATTGGTTTTGTTTAAAGTCGTGTTCGCACCCTTGAATAAGTTGAATTTAAAAAATCCAAGATAATTGATACCAAAAAATATTACAATCAATCCCGAGATTATTTCGACCGTTTTTTGATGCTTTATTAAAAATGAGCCTACTGTACCGGCAAGAGCTCCCATTAAAACAAATATTGTGGTAAATCCCAACACGAATCCGAGAGAGCATTTGAGAGTTTTTCTTCCGTTAGTTTCACTACCGCCTGCAAAATAAGTCACATATATCGGAATCATAGGGAGAAGACACGGTGAAATAAAAGTTATAATACCTTCAAGAAATGCTATGAAATATTGCATATTTCCTCCTGTTTTAAGAAAGCCACGGCAATGGTATTATGTCGTGGCTTTTAATTATTGCGTTTACATTTTTTCCGTGACACATCAATTAATGGATGATTTTGATTGCTGGTCACGTTTTTTCTGTTCGTTGCTCAGATATTCACCCTCACGTGAATCCGCTGACGGACCGACTTCGTCCTCATATTCATCAGGCTTGAGCGTATATTTTTGATAGTTTTTATCCATAATATAATCACTGTAGAAATCTGAACTGGATGCCAGTTGATAGGAAAACTCATCAAGTCCGAGTTCTTCGCTGAGAGTTGGTTTGCCTGAGAAAAGATTTACCCCAAGAGCAAGCTGGTCATTTCCCCATGATACTCCGAGAGCGGCTAATGTTGTGGGAAACATATCCATGGATGTAAATACGCGATTTTTTGTGTGTTTGTCAGAAAGACCGGTATTGATAAAACAATTGTAAATTCTTCTTCCGCGTGATTTTACACTGTCATCTATAGAATCAAAATAAGAATGATCCATTGTAAGATGGTCTCCTGAAATAACAATAACTGTATTTTCCGATATTTCAGGATTTTCATGGTTTTGAATCCATTTTACAAAATCATAAACCTGATCGTCAGAACAGTTGATGACATTAGCATATTGATTGTCGAATGATTCGGGACAGTATTCGCATTTGTAACCATCGGTAAAATGGGTGTCAACAGTCAACATTGTAAAGTTAAAAGGCTGATCGCCGTTTGCAAGATTTTCTATTTCATCTCTGGCATATTCAAAGAGTCGGAAATCCTCGTAGCCCCACCATACATAATAATCTTCCGGGAGATTTTCTTCGGGATCTGATGCCCATTTTTTCTGAGCTTCAAAATAGTCAAAGATTTTATAATTTCCGTGTTCTTCAAAATAATCTTTACGTTTAGCAAATGTTGATTTTGAGCCTATCATAAGAGTTTGTTTATATCCGGCATCTTCGAGTATCTGACCGATTGAATATACTCCGGGCAAAAAGGTGTCATCTTTTCCGAAATTTGATTTTGATATCGGAATAGTAAGAGGGATTCCCGATGTCTGAGATACCATCGCTGCAACGGTCCATGCTGTTCCGGTGACAGGTTGGGCGCCACCGAGTTTGTCTGTATCGGAAAAGCTGATATTATCTTGAGCCAACTCTGTAAGATGAGGAATATAACTTACTTCCATAAAACCGCCATCCTCAACAGAGGCATATGATGTTTCCATTGATTCAAGGAAAATATACACAAGGTTCTTTTTTTCTGACGGAAAAACATATGTCTGATCTTGTGGAGCAACATATTTTTCCTCGTATATCTTAGTTGTTCGGAACATCCCGGCAATATAACTCCATGCACTTGTCTGGAATCCGAGAAAAATTATTGCAAGAACAATTGAAATTGAAGAAATCAAAAATCCGTGATTAAACAGAAATCGCATCTGATTGAGCGGAAATCCGAATTTAGTCTTTTTAGAGAATGATTTTATTTTCTCTTTGTTCTTAATTGCTTTATAAGGTATGAAGTTTGCAGCAATAAAAATAATAATTGTTGCAGGCATACAAAAATAAACGCAGTTTCTGATTGCAAGAGAACTTCCGTCTTTGAGCGGGACACGTGCATAGAAAAGAAGATTTTCCAATTTATTTCCTGCAACAAATATACCTACAAGAAATAACCCCACTGCAACAGTAAAAAGTAATGAAAGTATAAAGCATTTAAGCATTATCCGTTTTCGCAATCCGGAATGGGTCATGCCGTCATGTGATTGCGTCAGAGAATCTGCTGGTTTTGATGGTGATTTATTCATATGGTTTATTCACTCTTTTCTATCATTAGTACATTATATCAAAGAGTATTGTAACATATTAGCGAATAATTTTCAATATGTAAATTATATCAAAACTAAACAAATAATTTTTTCATAATATAATGTTTTTATTCTTTCACATTTTGATCAATACGGGCATATATTGAAATATCAACTCATAAGGGTGATTGTATGAATATTGTTCTGGCGGGAAATCCGAATGTGGGGAAAAGTACACTTTTCAATGCATTGACGGGTTTAAAACAACATACCGGTAATTGGAGCGGAAAAACAGTAGACTCGGCATGCGGTACATATTTTCATAACAATAAGAAGTTTGTTATAACCGATGTCCCCGGTAGCTATTCTCTAAAAGCAAAAAGCCATGATGAAGCCGTAGCGAGAATGATGATTAGTTCCGAAGATGTGGATTGTGTTGTTGTTGTGTGTGATGCTAATGCTATTGAGCGAAATTTTAATCTTGCATTGCAAATTTGTGAATTGACATCACGGGTTATCATATGCGTAAATTTCGCAGATGAGGCAGAAAGAACCGGGACAAAAATCAATATTGATATACTTGAAAGAATAATGAATGTTCCCGTGGTTCGGATAAACGCAAGAAAGAAAAGGGGCTTTTCAGAACTGTTTGAAAGGGTTGCCAATTATGACAAAGCTTCTCCGATAAAGGTTTCTTACGGATATGATATAGAGAATGCGGTCAGAAAAATAGAAAAAGTCCTCAATAGCATAAAGCTTAATATCAACTTAAGATATATCTCTTTGAGATTGCTTGAGAATGATAATGAAATGTGGGAATATGTAAAAGAACATACAGAGAATAATTCTATTTTATACCAAAAACTTACGGATGTCTATGAGGAGGTTATAAAATGCCTCCGTTGTAAAGGGATTTCACATGATGAAATACGGGAGAGGATTGCACTTAATATTTCTGCAACAGCATGCAGGATTTGCTCGGTTGCCGTAAGCTTTAGCGACAGAACTTTTTCGACAAAAGAAAAACTGGCTGACAAAATATTCACGGGAAAAATTACCGGGTTCGTTGTTATGCTGCTTCTGCTGTCTGTAGTGTTCTATATTACATTAAGTGGCAGTAATGTGATTTCGGAATTTTTGTCGGAGATGTTGTTTTCATCAGAAAATAAGATTGCATTATTTATGGAAAAAGTCGGATTACCGGATTTTTGTATAGAAATGTTTGTACATGGCGGTTACAGGGTTCTTGCGTGGGTCATTGCGGTTATGCTCCCGCCAATGGCTATTTTTTTTCCTCTGTTTACAATTTTGGAAGATGTTGGCTACCTTCCGCGTATTGCATTTAATCTTGACCGTGCATTCAAAAAGTGCAATGCGTGCGGAAAGCAAGCTTTGACCACATGTATGGGATTTGGTTGTAATGCTGTGGGCATAACAGGATCAAGAATAATAAATTCGCCGCGAGAAAGACTTATTGCCATATTAACAAATTCTTTTATTCCGTGTAATGGCAGATTTCCGGCAATTCTCTGTTTGATAACCGTTTTCTTTGCATCGGGAGAAAACCGTGTTATTGCATCAATGTGGCTCTTGCTTGTCATTATTATAGCTGTTTTTACGTCTATGATTGCATCATATATACTTTCTCATACGGTTCTTAAGGGGATTCCATCTTCATTTGCACTTGAGCTTCCGCGATTCAGAAAGCCGCAGTTTGGTGAAATTGTTGTACGTTCTCTTTTGAGCCGGACATTAAAGGTGCTTTGGCGTGCGATAGTAGTATCATTTCCGGCAGGGGTATTACTGTGGATTGTGTTAAATATTACAATTGCCGATAAAACACTTGTAGCTTATGTAGTAAATTTTTTTGAGCCGATTGGGAAAATGATGGGACTTGACGGTACTGTTTTTACGGCATTTCTTTTGGGCATACCTGCAAACGAGATAGTATTGCCGGTTGCAATGATGCTCTATAGTTCGGGTGCATGTCTTATTCCCGATGCAGGTATTGCTTCAGTATCGACATTGCTTTCGTCAAACGGTTGGAATTTGTGTACAGCTGTTTGCGCTGTTATGTTTTTTATCATGCACTGGCCATGTGCAACATCACTTTTGACCGTAAAAAAAGAGACAGGAAGTATAAAGTGGACTTTTTTGGCGTTTGCATTGCCGACACTTTTCGGAATTGCTGTCTGCAGTGTAGTTAATCTTCTTTTTTGTATGATATTATAAATTTAATAATCACATTTGTCATATTTTACAATTAATGGGGCATATAATGTTTTGTGAATAATAATATATGACAAATGTGAATTTTTTTGAGTTTTGGTATTGACAAAAATGGTTAGTTATGCTAAACTAACCAAGATGATTAGTTGAGACTAATCAAATATAATTATTGAGGGTTCGTCATGAAACTTACTGAAGCCATTGAAGAAAAAGAATATATCATCAAAAAGATTGACACCGATGACGAAGAGCTTGATGCATTCTTGTTTTCTCTCGGTTGTTACAGTGGTGAGGCAATAACTGTTATTTCTCATCTCAAAAGCGGATGTATTGTGTCAATTAAAGACGGCAGATATAACATTGACAAAGAACTCGCAGAGGCAATAATTGTAGGTTAATATTATTTTGAAATGTAAGCGACCGTGGCTTAGGCTATGGTTGCATATATTTTCCTTTCGAGTTAGTTTGGTCTAACCGCAGAGGCGATAAATGTAATTAATAAGTTACAAAAGGGAGGAATTATAATGAGAATTGCTTTAACGGGCAATCCGAACAGCGGAAAAACAACCATGTTCAATGCTCTCACCGGACGCAATGAAAAGGTTGGCAACTGGGCAGGTGTTACCGTTGACAAAAAAGAAAGCACCATAAAAAAGGCTTTCACAAACGGACAGGAAGAACTGATTGCGGTTGACCTTCCCGGTGCATATTCAATGTCCCCATTCACATCGGAAGAAAGCATAACAAGCAGTTATGTTAAAAACGAAAATCCCGATGTTATCATCAACATTGTCGATGCCACCAATCTTAGCCGAAGTCTGTTTTTTACCACGCAGCTTTTGGAGCTTGGTATTCCGGTTGTTGTAGCACTCAACAAAAGTGATATAAATGCCAAAAAAGAAAATAAAATCAATGCAGGCTCCCTTGCTCAAAAGCTTGGATGTCCTGTTGTTGAAACCGTTTCAACATCTTCTTCGGACAAAGGTCTTGCCGAGGTTGTAAAAGCGGCAACAGAGCAGGTAGGCAAAGGACAGAAAGCGCCTTATGTTCAGACAGATATTGATCTTTCCGATAAGAAGGCTGTTGTGGAAGCTGACAGAAAACGTTTTGAATTTGTAAATGCAATCGTAAAAGATGTAGAAACCCGAAAGGTACATACAAACAAGAAAAATTCACAGGATAAAATAGATGCAATTCTCACTAACAAATGGGTTGGTCTTCCCATTTTTGCAGTTGTTATGTGGTTTGTATTCTGGGTTTCGCAGTCGTGGCTCGGACCATGGCTTGCCGAAGAGGTTCTTTGTCCGGTTATCGATAAATTCGGTGAAACGGTTGCCGGATGGATGACCAATGCAAGCCCCATTTTGCAGACAATTGTTGTAGACGGTATTGTCGGCGGTGTAAGTGCCGTTGTTGGATTTTTACCTCTTGTAATGGTGATGTATTTCATCATTGCACTTCTTGAGGATTGCGGATATATGGCACGTGCTACAATTGTTCTTGACCCCATTTTTAAAAAGGTTGGTCTCAGCGGAAAATCGGTAATTCCTTTTGTCATTGGCACAGGCTGTGCAATCCCCGGCATCATGGCATGCCGCACCATCCGCAACGAAAGAGAACGCAGAGCAACGGCAATGCTCGCACCTTTCATGCCTTGCGGTGCAAAGCTTCCTGTTATTGCTCTTTTTGCAGGTGTATTTTTCAGTGACAATGCATGGGTTGGAACATCAATGTATTTTGTGGGTATCATCCTCATTTTCCTTGGTGCGCTTCTTGTTAACAAAATTGCAGGTCACAAATCAAGAAAATCCTTCTTCATTATTGAACTTCCCGAATACAAGGTTCCAAGCCTTTGGAGAGCAACAAAGTCAATGTGCGGCAGAGGATGGGCATACATTGTAAAAGCAGGAACAATCATTCTTGTATGCAATGCCTTGGTTACAATTATGCAGGGCTTTAACTGGAGCTTTGAACCTGTCGAAAATGCCGATGAATCAATTCTTGCATCAATCGGCGGTCCCGTTGCAGTTCTTCTTGTTCCTCTGGGATTTGGCGTGTGGCAGATGGCTGCGGCTGCAGTAACAGGTTTTATTGCAAAAGAAAACGTTGTTGGTACAATCGCTTCGGTATATGCAATTTCAAACTTCATAAACACCGAAGAACATACCGTGGTTGAAGGCGGTGCCGCAGGCGTTGCAGAAGCTCTTGGCCTCACTGCACCGGCAGCACTTGCTTGCCTCATGTTTAACCTCTTCACACCTCCCTGCTTTGCGGCAATAGGTGCCATGAACTCTGAAATTAAAGACAAAAAATGGATGTTTGGCGGAATTGCACTTCAGCTTGCAACCGGCTACACCATTGCATATCTTGTATATCAGATTGGCACACTCATTACAACCGGCGGTGTGGGGGACGGTTTTGTTCCCGGCCTCATTGCAGTGGCTGCAATGATTGCAATTGTTATTGGTCTCATCATCAAGGCAAACAAAAACATTGACAGTCAATATAAGCTTGGCGGAAAATCAAAAGCATAAGGAGATTTTTGTATGACAGATATTATCGCTGTTGCGGCAATTGTTGTCGTTGTGGGACTTGCTCTTGCCTACATCATAAGAGCAAAAAAACGTGGAGTAAAATGCGTTGGTTGTCCCTCCGGCGGAAATTGTTGTGCATCGAAAAAAGACGGCAGTGAATGTAACTGCAACTGTAAATAACAGTTTAATATATTTTATTTATCGGACAAACTCGTCTTTAGGCGGGTTTGTTTTTGTTTTATCCACATAGGGAATAGGGATTAGTAAATAGGGATTAGGATTTTAATTGGGAGTTTATCGAGTTGTTTAACACAAGGATATCGTAGGGCGTGACGACCTCGGCACGCCGTATCAAACAGAACAATAAATTGGAGTTTGTCGGGGAGATTAGCACGAGGGCGTGAGGCGGCACTGTACGACCAAGATCTTTCAAATTGTTGTGCCGCAATGGTTTCATGTATTATACCATTAGCATTATTTCATCAAATCATAAGGAGCCACACGTGGGGACGGAGCTGCTTTGACACAAAATTTTTGAATTTATGTGCCAAAGGATTTCGCTTTGCTCATCTGTCAGCAACCGTCCCCCGATGGCATTTTGTGCATTAGCGAATTGCTTCAACCTCATTTGTACTTAGCCCTACAAACTCCAATTTAAATTCACAATATCATAAAAAACAGAACTGCCCCGTTTGAGGCAGCTCTGTTTTTTCAAAAATCACATTATATTCGCTTTTTTCAGTATTCTTGTTACAACGGGAGATACAAGCAGAGTGATAATAAGCTCCGGAAGCATGTATGAACCGTTATATATTACAGAATAGAATAGGCTAAGGGATTTGCCGTCAAAGTTTGACATTACCCAACTGCAAAACCCTTTCAATGCTCCAATCTGCGAAAGTCCGGTGGAATCGGCAAAAAACCACTCTGCCCATGCACCGAAGAAAATATAGCCCGATATTATGTGCATGATGTATCTGAGTAATATGCAAACCGTCACACCAAGGCAAAAGGCGAGGGTGTCATTTTTGACTTTTCCTTTGAAAACACTTCCGAGTCCGAGTACCGAATATGCCAAAACATAGTCTATAACGCATATGATAACGGCGCTCGTCAATGCCATTTGACTCTCTCCCGGCAAAAAGAATGCCGAAACCGTGCCAAAGCCCACCAGCATTTGAAGACCGGAATATACAAATGCCGAGCAAAGACCGTATTTTATTCCGTACATATATCCTATGAGAATTACCGGAAGCATCGACACAAGGGTTACTGACCCGCCAAAGGGCAGTTTGATAATCTGAATGAGCGATAAAATCAGTGCAAATGCCAGAAGCATTGCGGTTGTTACAAGTTTTTTTGTTTTCATTAAAACATCTCCTTTATAATTTGAGATGGGATGCTTGCGCCGGTTCAAATATACAGCTTTAAACCAAGTCTTGTTGAAACAAAAAAGCAGGCTAAGCCTGCAGTCAATTCGCGAACACAGTTTCGTTAACATTGCATCTCACGAACGAACTTGAGCGTAATTTCCTATACAGCAAAAAAGCATACCCAAAGGTATGCCAAAAAACAAGACTATTTTTCCTACGTTGGCATTACCCAAATCAGGTACAGCCATTGATGAGTATCTGAACATTGAAAAATCCATCAACGGCTAAGGGTCGGAGAAACAATATTCTCCCTCTCAGCCTGCTTGCGCAAGCTCCCCTGTTTGAAAAAATTATAGCACGCAAATCCTTCTTTGTCAAGAAAAATGTCTTGTTATAGTGTGTGATATATGCTATAATTATGGAAAATAAAATTTCGAACGGAGTGATAATGTGCTAAAGCTTGCTACTATCGGCACAAGCCCCATTTGTGACAGTTTTCTCGGAGGTGCAAGGCTTTCGGGCAAATTTGAACACACGGCGGTGTATTCAAGAAATTATGAAACAGGTAAAGCCTTTGCCCAAAAGCACGGATGCAAAAATGTATTTACGTCCCTTGGACAAATGGCATCATGGGACGGCATAGACTGCGTGTACATTGCATCTCCAAATGTATTTCACGCTCAGCAGTCAAAGCTCTTTCTTGAAAACGGAAAGCATGTTTTGTGCGAAAAACCCATTGCAACAAGTGCAAAGGAATATGAAGAATTAAAACTGCTTGCCGATGAAAAATCACTTATTTATATGGAAGCAATAATTCCGCCTCACACTTCTTTCCACAAACCCATAAAAGATGCCCTCGGGAAAATCGGTAAAATCTCAATGGTTAAAATTGATTTTTGTCAGCGTTCAAGCAAACTCGATGCCTATCTTGCAGGTGAAAACCCCAATATTTTCAATATGTCACTCCACGCAGGTGCTCTCATGGATCTGGGGGTCTATTGCGTGTATGCGGCAATTGACCTTCTGGGTGTACCCAAATCCGTCAGCGCCAATGCATCTTATCTTTCAAACGGAGCAGATTCGGGCGGTGTTGCGGTTTTCGAATATGATGATTTTAACGCAGTTCTCACTTATGCCAAAAACGGTCAGAGCCGAATCGGGAGCGAAATAGTGGGAGAGGAGTGCACCCTCAAAATAAAATCCATTGGTCAATACAGCGGAGCCACTATAATTGACCGTAGCGGCAACGAAATCCAGATAAGCGGTAGCTGTTCCAAGGAAGAGCTCATGAGCGGTGAGGCAAAAACTTTTGCGAATTTCATTTTGAATCCCGAGCAAACCTGTGAGGAATATGCATCGGCATCCAAGATGTGTCTTGATGTTCACAGATGCATGGACAAAATAAAGCATAGTGCGAATATTGTGTATCCTGCTTTAAATTTGTGGAATTAACAAGAAAAATTTATGAAAAAATTTTCAAAAAAGACTTGATTTTATTTTTGGTTTGTGTTATAATATCATTTGTTGCTGATATGCGCCGCTAGCTCAGCTGGATAGAGCGTCTGACTACGGATCAGAAGGTCAGGGATTCGAATTCTCTGCGGCGCGCCAAAACCGTGTGTTTCAAATGAAACTCACGGTTTTTCTTTTTTCTGAACTGAACGTCTGATTTTTTGCAAAAATCCAAGGAATCAGGAGTGCAGAAAAATGGCAAAAATTAAAATGAATTTAAATCTACATTTATAAATACTTATGGTATAATAAATACGCTTAAACCCTGACCGCAAAACAAATATTATGTAACAAAAATGTAATAATAAAAAAACAGTCATATTGCGTATTTTTTCACCAATGATATATCGCAAACCATTGAGATATGCATGTTTGAGTCTGTTTCATTTTTTGTTGTTTTCCCTCTGCAATCCTTTCGTATTTTTGATATAATTGTATTAATAAATATAGAAAGGATTTGAAAAATGAAATTAAGTACAAAATGGAAAAATTGGGTTGCGATACTCGATTCAAAGATTTGCAATCCATGTAAAGCAAAACACGGCAAAATTTATGAAATATCAGAGGAGGTATCACCTTCTAAACTTCATCCTTATTGCCGTTGTACTATCCAAAGGTTAAAATCATTATTTGCAGGTGAAGCAACGGACAAAGGCATGAACGGTGCTGATTGGCATTTGAAGTATAAGGGAAAACTTCCGGAATACTATATTGACAGAATAACTGCAAAAAAACTTGGTTGGAAAAAGCATCATAGTGATTTATCCGATGTTGCACCGGGGAGTATGTTGTATGGAGGGGTGTATCAAAATAAAAATTCTCATCTTCCTGAAAAGGATGGAAGAGTATGGTATGAAGCAGATGTTGATTATGAATCCGGCAGTAGAAATACAAAAAGGGTAGTGTTTTCTAATGACGGACTGATTTTTGTAACCTATGACCATTACGAAACTTTTATAGAAATAAGATAGGAGGCAAGTGTAAATGAATAATATAAAATTAGATTTTACAGATTGTAATTATATTATGGAAGTGTATGAATATGTAAAGAAACAGTTCAAATTACCAGATTATTGTGGTAATAATCTGGATGCGTTATGGGATTTTCTAAGGGACGAATGTCCCAGTGATGCCAAAATAGACATTGACGGTATTAAGTATTTAAATAATAAATTTGACGGACACGGAGACGAAATTAAGAAAATATTCGAAGACTTACCAAAAGAATATGGAAATGAAAAAATAAAAGTTATTATACATTCTTAAAAAATGATTTTGATATGCTTGACTGCAAAGTACACTATATTATATAATAATCAAAACAAAAAATTAGTAGTTCAGTTTAGTAATAGAATTATCGTGTTATTCGTGAAACACGTGGAATTTTCTTGGTTTTACGTGCGTGATTCGATTGTCCGACAGGACGAACACTTGGGATCAGAAGGTCAGGGATTCGAATTCTCTGCGGCGCGCCAACTTAAGAAAACCGTGTGTTTCAAAAGAAACATGCGGTTTTTTTGTAAAAGTTTAAATGTAATTTGGATTTTGTTCACATAGGGATTAGGGATAAGTGAATAGAAAATAGGGATTCAAATTGGAGTTTGTTGGGGAGATGGAATTGGGCTGAAGCGTGAGGCTAATGGTATATCAGATAAAACTCTTGCGGCACAACAGTTTGAGCAATGTTGGCCGTACAGTCGTGGGTACACACACGATCTGTCCACGCAAAAAACGCTAAGACAGTATCGTATATGTCCCCCGCTGTCCTTCAATTTGCAAAATCCGTCATTTATGTGGACAGTGCCGCCTCTCGCTCCGGTGTCAATTCCATCTTCAAACTCCCCGACAAACTCCAATTTAAATTTATAAAAATCATTTGCAAATTTAAT
>JAFQBA010000097.1 GCA_017416845.1 Clostridia bacterium | reverse complement strand
CTCTCAATCAAGCACAAATACTGCAATTGAGGCAGTTTGTTACAATCCCTCCACCGCTTACGCGGTCCCCCTCCCTTTACACAAAGGAGGCAACGCTTTGGTGTTCATTTCATCTTCAAACAGAGCGACAAACTCCAATTTGTTGACTGTTTAAAAATAAGCGATTGTAGGGCAGGGGCTTGCTCCTGCCGACAAAACAAAACGGAACGAGCAAGCCCGTTCCCTACAAATCTGACATTCGAAACAGCTTGATAATTTTCAATTTGAAAATTACGGGCATTTGTCCTCAAAATATTCTTTCAAGGTACAAAGAGAACAGTTTTTTCTTATGGCAAAAAGCAGCTCTCTTTCATTAATATCTCCAACAAATTTCCCGTTTTCAAATGCTGCGACAATCAGATAGTAGGAATGAGATATCTTTTCTGCTACTGCTAAAAGTTCGCTTTCTGAGTCAAATGTCATATACCTGAGTTTTTTGTTTTTTGGTGTGTCTCCGAGAAGGATGCATTTTTTGTCAAACATTGCAAGCTCGGTTTCTTTTTTTCGTGCACACCAAAGGAAAATGGTGAACATTATAACCGATGGATTAAAAATGCTGCCCGAAATGCAAAATAGTTCTATGGTAATAATAAGCATTCGGAATATATCTGATATTCTCTGTGATATTTTTGAGCCGGCAATAACACCAATGCGTGCTTGCAAGAGATTTTTTGTAATGTTTCCGCCATCGAGAGGAGTTATGGGAATAAGGTTTACAATTCCCAAAGAAAGATTTATGTATGAAAAGAAACGAAGATAATAGTTGCAGCTTTCGCCTGAAATAAGAGGGAGCAATGCAAGATATATCAAGAAGTTTGTTGCCGGTCCGCTAATCAATACAGCAATCGAATGAGAGCATTTTTTTATGGGCTTGCACACAAGGCTCATGCCAAACATATTTACGGTTATTGTCAGACATTTTTCTTTTGTTACAATACAAGCGAGCAGATGAGCCATTTCATGAGCGGCAATGGCTCCGTAAAGAAGAACAAGCTCTTTTTCAAATGAAAAAAAGCTTGCCATAAATGCTGATATACACAAAGATTTTGATAACTTTAAAAAAATAAAAATCACCCTTGACTGAAATACTCCTGCGGATTAACCGGTTCTCCGTTGTGCCGTATTTCCAGATGAAGATGAGGCCCTGTTGCAAGACCCGTACTTCCTACATAGCCTATTATGTCGCCTTTATTAACTTCTTCTCCGGGCCGGGTGTTGAGCTTTGAAAGGTGTGCATATGAACTTGTTATGGAATCGTTGTGTCTGATTATTATATAATTGCCCGAGTAAGCGTTATATTCGGCTGTTTCAACCACACCGTCATCGATTGCCATTATCACATCTCCGTCATTAGCGGCAATATCTACTCCGTTATGATATGTTATTTCACCGTTTAGCGGATGCATCCGTTGACCAAACGGTGAAGATATTTGCCCGTCACATGGTATAATTGGATTAAAAATATCCTCAGTGTGTGATTCAATCTGAGCTGAACTTTCAGAAAGCTCATCATTAAAAGCAGACGTTTCCACATCTCCGGCATGGGCGATTTTTACGTTTCCTTCTTCGGAGCGTAAATAATCGAAGAAAAATTCCGACCCGGATTTGCCGATGCTGCTGAGAAAAGAAAGCTTGTTGCTTACATAGTTTCCTATATGTGCAAATAAATCGCTTTCGTTTGACGGAAAGGATGCAATTCTGTATAAAATATGATTACTTTTGCTTGCCGGATTCATCAGCGACAAGCTGATAATACCCAACACGATTACCGATACCAAACGTCTTTTTGCACGAATAATTCTTTTGCGATGTTTCATGTCGGATTCTGATTGATATGACGTGTATTGTGTCAGGTTTGTTTTTCTTCTTTTATATTTCATATACATCACGCTCCGTTATAACATTATATATATGAAATAATCAGAAAATTATGCTCTTATATAACAATGTAATTGTATTGAACTTTTAAGTTTATGCAATGTGAATAATTGACAAAAATCGATAATTGTGATAATATTAAGAAAATTAATACTCGGTGATACTTTCAGAATTGCTTTTGCAAAACTGAAAGAGAAGAGAACTCTGGAGAATCTCAATCTTTGAGTGCCGAAGGTGCAAGGCGAAAGCCGAATCTCTCAGGCAAAAGGACAGAGCACATTTTCATGTGATGCGTTATGCATCGCCTGTGGGATGTGCATATTTTTCGGAGTTGTCGGTTGCATTGCCGATGACTTTTTTATTTTTTAAGGAGGATTTAATTATGGATCAGATTATAGCATGGCTCAAAGTCGCAGAGAAAAGCATTCTCAAGGTAATGACTCTCATCAACACCTACATGGCAGACTATGTTCTCATTATTTTGCTTGTTGCTGTCGGACTGTATTTCACAATCAGAACACGTTTTGTTCAGGTACGCTGTTTTGGCCAGGGACTTAAACAAGTTTTCGGAAACATTTCGCTCAAGGGTAAAAAGCAAAAGAGCGGAATGAGTTCTTTCCAGGCTCTTGCAACTGCTGTTGCAGGTCAGGTTGGAACAGGTAACATTGTTGGTGCTTCGGGTGCCATTCTTCTTGGCGGACCCGGTGCAATTTTCTGGATGTGGATTATTGCATTCCTCGGCATGGCAACAATCTATGCCGAAGCGGTTCTTGCACAGGAAACAAGAGTTGTCGATCAGGACGGAACGGTTCACGGCGGACCTATTTTCTACATAAAAAAGGCGTTCCCGGGGAAGGATATTAAACTGGATGAGACAAGTAATGGTGGATTTCGATATAAAATAAAAAGACTATTCTATCCCATAAAAAGGATAATGTCTAAAAATTTCGGAAAATTCCTTGCAGGCTTCTTTGCCGTTGCAACTGTTATTTCTCTCGGTTTTATCGGTGGTATGGTTCAGTCAAACTCCATTGGTGCAACCTTTAACACTGCATTCCATGTTCCTACATGGGTAACAGGTCTTATTCTTTCTCTTATTGTGGGCTTCATCATCATTGGCGGTGCACAGAGAATTGCGTCTGCTGCAGAAAAGATTGTTCCTGTTATGGCAGTTCTTTACATTGTGGGAAGTCTCACTGTTCTTGCAGTGAACATCGTTGATATTCCTGCCGCTTTCGGTGCGATCTTTAAATATGCATTCAAGCCTCAGGCTCTTATTGGCGGTGGTGTTGGTGCCGCTCTCCAGGCTGCAATCAGCCAGGGGGCAAAAAGAGGTCTTTTCTCCAACGAAGCCGGTATGGGTTCAACTCCTCATGCTCACGCCATGGCAAATGTTAAAACTCCCCACGATCAGGGTGTTGCTGCAATGATTGGCGTGTTCCTCGATACCTTTGTTGTTCTCACCATGACAGCTCTTGTTGTAATCAGCTGTACATACGTTGGTGACGGAGTTTTGGCAGGTGCCGATGGTGCAAGTTATACTCAGCTTATTGCAGATAGCGGCATTGACAAAACAAATGTTGCTCAGATGTCTTTCGGCAGTGTGTTTGGAACAAGCGCGGGTAACATTTATGTTGCTGTTTGCCTAATGTTCTTTGCATTCACAACAATCATCAGCTGGAACCTTTTCGGAAAAATCAATTTTAACTATCTTTTCGGAAAGAAAGCCACAATTGTATATTCAATAATTGCAGTTTTGTTTGTGTTTGTCGGAACAATTGTTCAGGAAAACGAGCTTGTATGGCTCACTCAGGATACCTTCAATCAGTTCATGGTAATTCCCAACGCCATTGCACTTTTTGCCCTTGCGGGAATTGTTTCAAAATCGGCAAAGAGTAAAAATCATGACAGATTAGATAAATAACATTGGTTTTTTAGGGGATTGTCTCACAGAAGACAATCCCTTTTTTGTGGAATAAGCAGTATTTTATGTTCATAAAATATTGTATGCTTTGTTAGTATATTATTCTTGACAAAATTCAAAATGTTGGTATAATATACTTATATTGATGTTTTTTTAAACGACAATTATGCTTATAGAAAAGGAGAATAACAATGATTTGTAAAAATTGTGGTAACAATGTAAACGACGGGCAGTTGTTTTGTCCTTCATGCGGATCACGTATATCGGATGATAGTGCAGCTCCTGAAGCTGCCAATGTAAACAACGGTTTTGCTCCTCCTTCGGGACTTGGTGAATCTAATGCTCCTGCAGGTGCATCTTCATACGCTCCTCAGGGACAGTCCGGATATGCACATACTCCCGAACCCCCCTCTCCGACAGTATCGGAAACTGCTCCTGTTGAACCCGGAACTGCATATAAAGCCGATGATTTTGTAGGTGGGGTAGAGCCTGTATACCGTAAAAAGCCCAAGGGCAAGAAAATATTTTTCTCAGTTGTTGCAGTAGTTCTGGTTGCGGCAATAGGATTGGGCGTATGGTTCTTCGGATTCAGAAATGATTATTCCTCCAAGGACCCCAAAGATAAGCTTAAAACAATTCAGGTTTCCGCTGTTGATAAGTACGCTTCACGTGCAGCGTCGTTTACGGACATTGTAGATGATTTTGGCGAAGTTATGCTTACCTTGTTTGGTGACGGTACAATCAGTGCTGACAACATGTTTTTGGGTCTTAACGGTGCCGGTGTTGAAGTTACAATAGGTGATGAAATCAAAGGCAAACTTGAAGAAGAAATCGGTATGCCCGGAAGTATGAGTTGGCTTAACTCTGCCGGTATTGACGGTGACATCATTATTAATCAGAGTGCATTAGGATTAAATCTCGGATTTTCTATGAATTCAACCGACATTGTTACAGCTAAATGTGTTCTTGATTCAACAGATAAAAGCATATATCTGTCCAGCCCTGAATTACTTACAAAATCATTAAAGATTCCCAATGCATTTGACATGAGTGATCTTGAATATGAATTAGCCGAAATGAAGTCTGCTATGGAAGAACTGAAGAGCATGCTTGCATATTTCCCCGAAGCAGATAAACTTGAAAAAATGGCTAACAATTACCTTGGTGCTATTATCGGAGCTCTTAACGATGTTAAGGAAGCCGAAAAGAATGTTGAGGTAGAAGGCGTATCGCAGAAACAGGTAGTTCTTACAGCAAAAATCACTCCCAAAACAGTTACAAGCATCGTAAAAGCTTTGGTTAAAGAAGCTAAGAGCGATGAAGATCTTCACAACATTATAAGAGATTTTGCTGCTGCGCAGGGTCTGAACGGCGATGATATTATAAATAAACTCAAGGGAATCAATGATTCGCAGATTAATGAGTTTTGTGATTCAATAGAAAACTCTATGCCTGAATTTGAAGCATATCTTGATTGTTATACCGGCAAAGAAGGCGAACTCTACGGTATAGGAATCAGATATGAAAGTCTTGAAATTGCATTCAGAAATGTTGAAAACGGAAGCAAAACAGCTACCGAATTAGTATTTGTAACTCCCGAAGGTCAGTTTGGTTTTTCCGGCAACGGAGAAATGAACGGAGATATCCTCAACGGTACATATTCCATTAAATTTAACGGAATGAATCTTGTTGATATCACAGCTACAAATCTTAACAGCAAAAAGTTAGATGAGGGTGATCTGGAAGGAACACTTACAATTGCATTCTCCGATGAAGCAAACAACATTCTTTCCGGTCTTGGTGTTTATACCGATCTCAGCATGCTTACCGGAATCAAGCTTGAACTTACCGGCTCTGCTGTAAGTGATACTGAGTCAAATCTCAAGATTGCAGTATATACAAACGAAAGTCTGTTTGTTTCACTTGACATTAAGACAAGAAGCAAGCACGATGCAACTGTGGATATTCCCGCAGATTATCTTGAAATCAATCCGGAATTAACGGATGAAGGAGAATTTTTCTCCATAATTAGTATTGATCCGTTAATTGCTAATCTCCAATCTGCAGGATTGCCTTCAGAGTATATCGAAATGCTTAGTTCGGGACTTGTTCCTTCTGCTGAAGATGTTGAGGAAGATTCTGAAGAAGATTTCATTATTGAAGATATTTATTAATAAGTATTGAGTATATCTTTGGATATTATATAAGGTATTAAACGAAGGGGGCATGTAAAATGTCCCCTTTGGTTTTAACGGGAGAATGATATATGGAAGTAAAAGACATTTCAAAATCATACGGAAAAAAGGAAGTACTCCAAAATATCAGTTTCAGTGCCGGCAAAGGTGAGTGTATCGGGTTGCTGGGCGGAAACGGTAGCGGTAAATCCACATTTTTAAGCATTCTTGCAGGTGTGCAGAGAGCCGGTGGCGGAGAATTTATACACAATGGTGTTAATCTCTTGAAAAACAGTGCCCAACGTTCGGCGGTTGTAGGCTATGTCCCTCAGAGTACGCCTCTGTTAGAGGAGTTAACAGCCAAGGATAATTTGAGATTGTGGTATGATCCTGAGGATATGCAGCATCAATTGAAAAACGGTGTTCTTGCTATGCTTGGCATTGATGAATTTCTAAAGGTTCCCGTAAGGAAAATGTCCGGAGGGATGAAAAAGAGATTATCCATAGGGTGTGCAGTGGCTCACCGCCCGGAGATACTGCTTCTTGACGAACCCAGTGCAGCCTTGGATTTGCTTTGTAAAGAGCGTATTTCAAACTATCTGAAAGAATATAAGTCGTTTGGCGGAACTGTTATTCTTGCAACTCACGATTTGCAGGAATTGCCTCTTTGCGACAGAATGTATATATTGAAGAACGGTGTCCTTAATCCGTATGAGTATGACGGTGATGTACACAGATTGGCAGGAAGTTTATGAGTATAAAAGGGAAGTACCTTTCTTTACAGCTTAAGCGTAATATAAAATTGTGTCCGTCAATATTGATTGTTACGGTTATTACCATGTGTGCGTTGGCAATTGGTGTGTTTCTTATTTTAACCAATACCATCGGAACGGATGAGGGACAAAAGATGAAGGTTGGTATCGTCGGAGATGTTACCGATTCTTCTTTGGGAGTCGGACTTACAGCCGTTAAGAATATCGACAGTTCGCGTTTTTCCATTGAATTGATTGAAATGGAGCGTGATGATGCCATAGAGGCTATAGAAACAGGTGAGATTCACGGGTTTATGGATATCCCCGATGATTTTATTGACGGTATTCTCAAGGGCAGAAATTATCCGGCTACTTATGTCGTAAAGAAAGGTGCAATGAACTTTGGTTCAATAATTACAGGAGAAATAACAGGCACAGTATCGGATCTGGTTATAAAAAGCCAAAGCAGCATATACAGCATGCAGAATCTTGCCCGTGATCATGGCATGAAGAAGGGACTTGGTAAGAAAACCGAACAGCTGAACATGTCATATATTAACTTTGTACTGAACAGAGGAAAAATATATGATATTGAAACGGTAGGTGTAGCAGATAATCTTAGTCTCGGTGCATACTATATTTGCGCAATTATTTTGATTATGATTATGCTGTGGGGGATATCGTGCTATTCGATATTTACAAAAAAGGATATGTCGCTTTCAAAGCTTTTAGCATCCAGGGGCATAAAACCTATGCATCAGGTTATATGTGAATATATTTCGTATTTTGCAATTACAATGCTTATGGTAATTTTCTTTGCGATTGTATGCACTGTAGTGATTGAAAACTTTGAAATAGCCATAGCAGAAATACGCGGTGCAGATATGTGGGATGTTATGGCATTCGTTATTAAGATGATTCCTGTTGTATTGATGATATGTGCGTTGCACATGATAATTTATGAGGCTGTCCCCAATGCGGTCGGTGCAGTTTTGCTTCAGTTTATTGTTTCTATAGGTCTCGGATATTTGTCAGGATGTTTTTATCCGAATTATTTCTTCCCGGACAGTATTCAGAATATGGCAGCATGGCTTCCTTCAGGGGTTGGTTTCTCGTATCTTAGGAAGTGTATATCGGATGCCGATATTCTTAGAGAATTGATAAGTATGTTTGTGTATTGTATAATGTTTATCTTTTTGGCAGGGGTAATGAGAAAATACAAAACGACAGGAGATAATTGATGAAGAAGATTAGAACAGTTTTTATATGGATGTATATGCTTCTGAAAAAACTCTTGCACAGATGGAGTTTTCTTGTGCTTCTTGCGCTTATACCATCTCTTTTGCCTGCCCTCAGCGGAGCGATGTCTGATGAGAGCGGTATAGTAAAAGTTGCTCTGTGTGCAGAAAATGGCTCCGGCAGGGTAGCAGAAAATGTGATTGATTCCCTGCTTGGTGAGGAAACTATAGTAAATTATGTTGTATATGAAAACTCAGATGAAGCAATTGAGGCAGTTAAAAAGAGCAAATGTGATGCTGCATGGATTTTTGATTACGATTTTGAAGCAAGGATGAATGCGTATCTTGAGAAAAAAACCATTCAGCCGTTTATGAGGGTTATCGAGCAAGAGGACAGTATATCCCTGATGCTTGCAAGAGAAAAGCTGTATGGCAGGCTATATTCGCATATAACCTATAAGCTTTACAGTGATTTTGTACGTACAGAATTATTGCCTGATGAAAATATAAGCGACGAAGAGCTTAAAGAATATTATGATGCTGAAAAACAAAATGATAATCTTATTGAAATCAAAATGATTGATTCCGATACAGCACTTGATGTAGCGGATGCGAACTATCTTAAAACTCCGCTTCGAGGATTACTTAGCTTGCTTGTTATGCTTTGTGGATTTGCCGCAGCCGGATTCTTTATGAAAGAGCGTAATGATGGTGTTTATGACTGGATGAGTTATAAATCAAAGATTATTCCGGCGTTCGGATCGTGTTTCGGAGCTGTGCTTTTATCCGGAGTAATGGTTTTAGTATCTGTATATGCAGGCGGACTCAATACAGATGTTGCAACGGAGCTTAGCGCAATGGCGGTATATATTTTTGCGGCGACGGCATTTTGTGTTTTTCTTACAGCTTGTTTTAAGAATTTTGCAGGATTTGGACCGTTTATACCGTTTCTGATGATTGTGATGCTTGTTATGTGCCCGATATTCTTCTCTTTTCTGTTTTTGCCGGCAGTTAGATTTTCTTTGCCGCCATATTATTATCTTATGGCTATATATAACCAAGAATATATATGGTATATGTTGATTTACGGTGTAGGTGTAATGATTGTTTCATATATTTTATACTCGCTCCGAAGAGTAAAATGATAAAAAACGCGGCAGTAAAAAACAATTGATTTTTACTGCCGCGTTTTTATGACCAAAATTCTATTATTTGAAGAACGTCAAAAGCATTTTGATTTAATTATATCAGCTATGGAATTGGCAACTTCTACGCAAATTTCGTCTGTGGTTGCCTCTACCATAACTCTTACAACCGGTTCGGTGCCGCTTTTGCGAAGAAGGATTCTTCCATTGTCAGCAAGCTTATCACTTGCTTTTTTGACTGCGTCCAAAACCTCAGGATCGCTTGTTGCGGCATTTTTATCCGTTACTTTAATATTGACTGTAAGCTGAGGATAGGTTTTAAAAGCTTCGCATAGAGATGATGCAGGTAGTTTGCTTTCAATCAATACTTCCATTATTTTTATGGCAGTGATAAGACCGTCACCGGTGGATGCATATTTTGAAAAGATAATATGCCCGGATTCTTCGCCGCCAAGGCAATAACCGTTTTGGTTCATTGCTTCATAAACAAATCTGTCGCCTACATCGGTTTTAACATAATTGATTCCGTTCTTTTCAAGAGCTTTGAAAAGACCAAGATTTGACATAACTGTTGCCGCAATAGTGTTTTTATCAAGCTCATCCTTAGATTTCATGTAGAGGGCACAAAAATACAGTATATGATCTCCGGTGAGGACGCTGCCTTTTTCGTCAACTGCAAGGCAACGGTCTGCATCACCGTCAAAAGCAAATCCGATGTCGAGTTTTTTTTCTTTGACAAGGTTACACAAGTTTTCTATGTGAGTTGAGCCGCAGTTGAGATTGATATTTACACCGTCGGGAGAATTTCCGATAACATATGTGTCTGCTCCGAGAGTATCGAATATATTTTTGGCAAGCATCCATGTGCTTCCGTTAGATGCATCAATTCCTATTTTCAGGTTTTTATATGAATGTTTGGCAAGTGAAATGATATATCCCGTGTAGCGGTTTCTTCCTGCTACATAGTCAACACTTCTTCCGATTTCTTCTCCCGTGGATAGCGGAAGTTCAGGAGTCAAACCATCAAGATATTTTTCAATATCGTCGGTTATGGCTTCCGACATTTTTTCACCGCGACTGTTAATCAGCTTAATTCCGTTGTCGTAATATGGATTGTGACTTGCGGATATCATAATTCCGCAGTCAAACTCTTCGGTTCTCACAACATATGCGACTGACGGGGTGGTTGTTACGTGTAAAAGATAGGCATCTGCTCCGCTTGCAGTCAGCCCTGCTGCAAGCGCATATTCAAACATATAGCTTGAGCGTCTTGTGTCTTTTCCTATAACAACTTTGCACTTATGCTCTTTTCCGTAATACCATCCAAGATATCTTCCGATTTTAAATGCGTGGTCAGCCGTCAATGTTTTGTTGGCTTCACCACGGAACCCGTCTGTGCCAAAATATTTTCCCATGTCAAAATCTCCTTAACAGTTTTAATTTTTAGTTATAACATTGGTTTCAGATTTGAAGATTGAATTCTCTTTTATATATCCTCTTACTCTGGATAAGGGATAGACCGTTGAATTTTTGCCGATAACTGTTCCCGGACAGAGAACGCTGTTGCATCCTACTTCAACAAAATCTCCAACCATTGCACCAAATTTTTTGAGATTGGTTTCTGTTTTTTCTTTTCCGTTTTTTATGCTTACAGAGCTTTTATCGCTTTTAACATTTGATGTTACAGCTCCTGCACCAAGGTGAGATTTATATCCGAGAATTGAGTCACCAACGTAGTTAAAGTGAGGAATCTGGACATTGTCAAAAATAATGCTGTTTTTCATTTCGGTTGAATTTCCCACAACACAATTGTTTCCCACAAGCGCACTGCCACGGATAAATGCACAGTGACGGATTTGTGTGTTTTCTCCTATTATACACGGAGCGCCAATAAATGCGGTCGGTGATACGGTTGCACTTTTGGCAATCCACACATTTTCCGCAATTTCATCATATATTTCCTTTGAAAGTGATTTTCCGAGAGAAATTATCATTTCTTTTATGCCTGAAAGTGCTTCCCAGGGATGTTCGAACTTTTCGAGATATTCTTTTGCAAGAGTATGATTGAGATCATACAAATTTTTAGTTTTCATGTTTTCGCCTCTTTTTTGGAAAATAGTGCAAAATTTTGGTGTCATAGTGCAATAATAACACATTTTTTGTTTTATTGCAATAGGCTACGCATTATTTTATCATTTAAATTATTTTACTATATATTTTATCGTAGTAGTTGTAAGATTATTCGTTGAAAAGGGTTCATTGACGATTTTTGAGGCGAACAAAAACAGGAATTGATGAAAGAGGGAAAAGCATTGCAAATAACATGCCTATTTTCATGCCAAGTTGTTCGGGTGCAATACCCATGCTTGCTGCAAAGCTTATGACAGAGGGCATTTCCATGGTGAAATCCGTCACAAGACCCACAAGCTGCGGGGCAACCGATGCACCAAAATCTCCTCCTGCTGCCATGAGGGCATAGATGAACACTCCTGCAGTAGGAAATCGTTCTGATGCAACAATGAGGCTTCCGGGCCAGAGCATTGATGTGCAAAAACCGGTGAAAGCACAAGCGATAAGACCCACAACTGCAATGTTTGAAATTGCCGAAACAAAATAACAAAGGCTTGCACCGATTGTACCCAAAAGCAAAACCTTGCATATGTTTTTGCCGTATTTTGCATAGAGGCTTCTTCCGAGACCAAGCATAACTGCGAAAAGTGCAACACCAAAAATATCTCCCCACACTTTTGGAATGCCGAGAGCCTGCTCAAGATAGCTCGAGCTCCACTGTGCCATAGTGCATTCGGCGGCACCGCCAAAAAAGATTGCTGCAACACAAAGCCACACTCCGCCTTTTTTGAGAAATTCCAAAACACCCGAAGCTTTTTTCGGAGTATCCATTTTGGGGATTTTTGCCCCGATGAAAAGTATGGTGGAAGCAAGCGGTATGAGCACAAATATGAGCGTGAGCCACTGCCAGTATTTTGCACCTGCAAAGAGAATAAACAGTGTGCAGATTGCAATTACAAAAACAACGCCCCAGGCATAAAATGAGTGAAGCTTACTCATTTCTCTTTCGGGATTTTCGGAGGGAATTGCAGCAATAAGCGGACTAATGAGCACTTCGGCAAATCCGCCCGATGATGAAAAAATAACTGTTCCCACCAAAAGCCCCAAATATACATGACCGGGGAAAATCCATGGCCACACAGCATAGATAAGAAGTCCTGAGAATGTGAGTATGGGCATGAGCTTCACGGCTTTTTCCATGTTGAATTTGTGAGAGAAAAACGAAAATATCAAATCAACAATGAGCTGTGTGAAAAAGTTAATTAAAATAAGCAGTCCCAAAAGGGAATAGGATATGCTGTATAGCGAACGGAATGTCAAAAACAAAACCGGTGGTAGGTTTGCCACAATTGACATTGAGATGTTCGCCGCATAGCAGGCATATTTTGCACGGGTGTATTTTGTGTTCATGTTTAAGTCCCTTTCTTTGTTAAATTGGAGTTTATCGAGCCGTTTAACACAAGAGCGTGAGGCGGCACTGTCCACAATAATGACGGCTTTTGCAAATTGGAGGACAGCGGGGGACGTACACGAAGCGGCTTAGCGATTTTTGCGGTGCCAGTTCGTGT
>JAFQBA010000010.1 GCA_017416845.1 Clostridia bacterium | reverse complement strand
TGCTTTGACACAAAATTTTTGAATTTATGTGCCAAAGGATTTCGCTTCGCTCATCTGTCAGCAACCGTCCCCCGATGGCATTTTGTGCATTAGCGAATTGCTTCAACCTCATTTGTACTTAGCCCTACAAACTCAAATTTATTATACAATAAAAAACAAACAAACCAAAAACGAGGCTGAAAAATTTTCAGCCTCGTTTAATAATTCTACCTATTTAATTCTATCAACTCTGAACATAACCTGTGTCAATTTCAAGGTTATCTCCCGATGCCGCACTTGTTGCCAACTGGTCACATCGTTCATTTTCGGGGTGACCGTCATGACCTTTGACCCAGCAAAATTCAACTTCATGAACATTCATAAGCTCAATCAATCTTTCAAAAAGCTCACGGTTTTTCACCGGTTCCTTTTTCGAATTTTTCCATCCGTTTTTCTGCCATGATGCAATCCAGTTTTTGTTAACCGAATCAATCAGATATTTTGAATCACTCCAAAGTTTTACTTTGCATGGTTCTTTCAGAGCTTCAAGACCCGATAGCGCCGCAAGGAGCTCCATGCGGTTGTTTGTTGTGCATTCAAAGCCTTTTGAAAGTTCCTTTTTAGCTCCATTGTATGAAAGTATAACACCGTAGCCGCCTTTGCCCGGATTACCGCTGCAAGCTCCGTCGGTAAAAATTGTTACTTCTTTCATTTTCTAACCCCTTTTATTAGTCATTGGAGGATTATTCAAATAACGAATAATCCTCCAACAACTGAAAATATTATTAATTACTCATCTCTTGTATTTAACACTCTTGCACCCTTTTGCTTTTCCCGGACTCTTTTCAACATAAGAGCATCAATTGTGGGATATGTCGAGAACACTATAATAAGTCCTATTAATGCTACAGCAATAAGAGCAAAAATTATTGAAAATACTGCTATTGAATAAGCCATTATATATACCATTCCTACAACAATTGCTCCCACTATAAGCGTAATCAAAAGATTGAGGGGCAATTTACCAACAGCAAACATAATTGAGTTCTTGATAATATGCTTAAATTCAAGATCAAATGTTACCATTATGGTATAAATATAATAATGTGCCCAAGTAAAAACAATTGCAATACATGCTACAATTCCACTTGCAACAGCCGGCATCATTGTACCCATTTCAGGCACTTCCGACGGCATGATAAACATGTAAAAAGAAAATGCAATATAAAGCATAATATAAACTACCAAATCAATTGCACTCATTAAGGATGCCTTTGCGAAATTCTTTTTGAAATGTTCAAAAAAATCGCTGAATACCCATGTATGCTCTCTTCGCTGCATATTACGAAGTACAAAAACAAAGCCGGCTGTAGCAGGACCTGTTATAAATACAGAAACTATCAAAACAATAAGACTCAAGTAGTCCGGAGCAAACGTAAGAAGAGGAACCCGTGCCAAATCTGAAAAATCATGAATCTCAGGATTTAAGGTAAAAGAAAAATACAGTCCGAATATTAGTGGTATAAGACACAGAAGATATATAAAATTCAACTGCATCAATTTGGTGATTTTCGCACCGAGAATTTCAAAAAACTGAAAAAACCGTCTCTTCTCCGGAGCATTATCCGGGATTCCCGGACCCGGTTTTGTTTCTTTTGTTATAAATTTCATATTATGCTACCAACTTTCATATGATAATAGAATATAATTCGCTGATTATTAATTATAACACACTTTTTAATCAAAATCAATCAGTAAGATGTAAATTTATTGTGTACAAATCAAATTGAAAACGATGTAAATAAATTTCCTTTATATCAATGCACTTTGACATATGACACAAGGATTTTTTTACATCGTCAATTATCATTCTTCATGATATATTCTTGGTACACGTTTCCCTATACCGCAAATTATTTCATAGCTTATGGTCTGAGCAATGGAGGCTATTTCATCAGCACCAATAAAACACTCACCATCTCTTCCCATAAGAGTAACCGAATCTTCAGGTTCAACGTTATCTATGTGAGTAACATCAACCATAAACTGATCCATGCATATACGACCGACTATCGGAGCATATTGTCCATGAATAATTACTCTGCCTTTATCAGATAGAAGTCTCGGATAACCATCAGCATATCCAACAGGAATTGTAGCAATCTTTCTGTCGGTTTCGAGAACATGCGTCAGTCCGTAGCTTATGCCCTCTCCTCGATTTACGTTTTTCACATAGCTCACAATAGATTTAATCTCCATTGCAGGTTTCAGATTAATTGCTGTTTTATCTATATCATCAGATGGATACAACCCGTAGGTAATAATCCCGGGACGAACCATGTTAAGGTATGTATCAGGCATATCGGTAATAGCTGCACTATTGCATATATGTCTGCATTTAATACTGATACCTTCTGATTCCAGATCGTTACAAAAGCTTTCAAATCGCTCCTTTTGCAGAAATGCAAAGGATTTATCGCTCATATCTGCTGTAGCAAAATGTGTAAATATGCCGTCAACCTCAAGATTATCAATTTCCCAAATCTTCTTTACAAGCTTTATTCCTTCTTCATCACATGACATTCCTATTCTTCGCATTCCTGTATCCACAGCAAGATGTGTTTTTGCAACTTTTCCGAGCTTTTTTGCCATATCTGACAAATGCAAAGCCATTGCTTCGGTATAAACAGGAACTGTCACATCATATTTTACTGCCTCTTCATATCTTGCATAAGGAAGAGTGCCCAAAATCATTATGGGTTTTGTAATATGTGCTGCTCTCAGCTCAATAGCTTCTTCAATGACAGCTACCGCAAACATATCTGCCAAGGACATAATCTTTTTTGCTACGCTAACAGCACCATGTCCGTATCCGTCAGCCTTTATAACCGGCATAATACGAACACCGTCTCCTACCTTTTTTTTAATTTCACAAATGTTATGATATATGTTATCTAAATTAATCTCCGCACATATTCTGTAATAATTCTTCATACACAACCTCACGCCGCAATTCCGGACCAATATGCAGCATTGCATTGACCATCTGCATTACATCCTATAGCCATAACCGTACCGTCAGAGCAAATTGCCACAGAATAATGATATCCGCCTGCCATCACAGACACAACATTTTTCCATGACGAAACATTGAGTTCACCATATCGGTTTGAACCTGTTGCAACAACTGTGCCGTCAGATTTCAGACCCAATGTATGTGAAAGGCCTGCTGAAACATATACGACGTCATTCCAATGGTTAAGATTTCTCTGACCACTGTTATTGTTTCCGCAGGAAACAACAGTCCCGTCAGATTTTAAACCAACGGTGTACCAGTCTCCGGCACTTATCTGCACTATATCTGTCCATCCGGATACATCACACTGACCATATTCATTGTTTCCAATCGCTACTACCGTACCGTCTGATTTAAGACCTACGCTATGCTTAGCTCCGGCTGAAATTTCAGTTATACCCATCCATGACGAAACTCCACACTGACCGTAATCGGACATTCCTACAGCAACAACTGTGCCGTCAGCCTTCAATCCAAGTGTATGATAACTTCCGGATTTTATGTCAATCAGACCGGTCCATCCTTCAACATTACATCTGCCATCATCTGCACATCCCGCAGCAAAAGCCCTGCCATCATGAGTAAGTGCTACCGAATGCAGACCACGGGCTGATACCGCCCTTACGCTCCCCCAAGATGTCAAATCAGATTTATTATAATCGTTATTTCCGCATACAAAAACCTGACCCGCTTTATTCATGCCAATGGTATGATTGTATCCTGCAGAAAGATACATAGCGACATTTTTCGCAATCTTTGTGAGAGCAGATTTTGAATCACCGTACTCCGTTGAATTCATAAATCCGTTATATGCCGCAAAATAGTTCCCATTTTCCAGCTCTTCGCAAGCATCCTTATAATTACGAGCCGGATAACTGTCTTCCGCATCTGCACCTGATGAAATCGTTGCGTCCGAAGCAACACTGTCAGCGGCTGAATCGACTTCAGAAACATCAGAATTAACAGCAACAGCGCGAGATTTATGCGGAGCATCAATACCGACCACTTCCGGATGCACTATTTGCAGATATAATAAAACAATAATAGCAATCACCAGCAAAACTGCTGTAACTATACCGATATAAGTCCATGTTTTCCTCTTTTTTGATGTATATTGAGTGTTATTCACATTCTTCTCCTTGGATTTGTTACGTTTTTCATTTCTACCTTCAGCAGAAGGACTATGTACGGTTGGCACTGTTTTAATTTGTTGTGTTGATGTATTATTTTTTGCTGTTTTTTTCCTTTTGCCTTTTTGAGGTTTTGATACTTCACTTTCAACATTATTCAAAGTAAGAACGGATTCGGGCTCAACCATCTCAGTTTCAATCGCCTTGGGTTCAACAGCCTTGGGTTCAACAGCCTTGGGTTCAGCGGCTTCGGGTTCAACAGCCTCGGGTTCAACAGCCTCGGGTTCAACAGCCTCGGGTTCAACAGCCTCGGGTTCAACAGCCTCGGGTTCAACAACCTCGGGTTCAACAACCTCGGGTTCAACAACCTCGGGTTCAACAACCTCGGGTTCAACAGCCTTGGGTTCAACAGCCTCGGGTTCAACAGCCTCGGGTTCAACAGCATCGGGTTCAACAACCTCGGGCTCTACAGCCTCGGGTTCAACGGCTTCGGGCTCTACAGCTTCGTGTTCAACACAGTCTAAGTCAACAGCTTCCTTTTGTTCATCATTAAAAGACTTATCATCGCCTTGAATTTGCGGACTGTTTTTAACATTTATTTCGTCTTCAACGTCATTTATATCCGGAGTTACCGCCGTTACATTTTCCGCAATAAATCTGTCATACTCTTCCTGTGTGAGCCATACACCATTTGAACAATCTTTTCCGCATCCGGGGCATGTATCACCCACATATGCAGAAAAACATTCAGAGCAAAAACTGCTTTTAGCGCAATGAAGACATACAGCAGCATTCTCTATATTCTCTTTTTGACATACAGGACATAGCCACATAACCATTTCTCCTCTCATTTAGCCTTAGTGACCAAGACTAAAAGCGGTTTTAAAATTTAAACCCATCATGATTGGGACAAAATACTTCTATCTTATTATATAATACATAATAACATCTCATATGAAATAATGCAACCGTTATCTGCGTGCTGTAATATTATTGTTACAAAAAACAGTTAATCCGCAAAGCAATTATAATGCAGATTAACTGTTTATGTGATTTATAAAATATATTTCTTACATTTTAAATAAAATTCCGACTATAGCTGCCGGTATAATAATAAATATAGGATGGATTTTCTTAAATTTACGAGTAAGTAAAAACAAAATCACAAAGAGAATCAAAGCCTTTATATCGAATAGCTTCGACAAATTATCACTTTCTTTGAAAAGCTCTGTTTCGAGACAAGCACTCTTAAAAACATCGTAGCACGCTGCCGCAATAAGTCCGCAAACTGCCGGGCGTAATCCTTTAAATGCATTATCGACAAGAGTACTGTTTTTAAATCTTTCAAGCACCTTTGAGACTATAATTACAATAATTACCGAAGGGAGAACAAGAGCAAATGTGGAAAGAATACCGCCAGCTATGCCACCTGCTACTCCGGCTTCACTAAAACCCGCATTATATCCGCAATAAGTAGCCATATTAACACCAATAGGACCGGGCGTAGACTCAGACACAGCAATCATGTCTGACATTACGGAAACATCCAGCCAGTCATATTTATTTGCTATTTCGTACAAAAAAGGCAAGGTAGCCAATCCGCCACCTATAGCAAAAAGCCCGATTTTGAAAAATTCGAGCATTAAAGCAAGAAACACATTCATTTGCCTTTACCCGCCTTTCTGCCACTATATACACCATATACTATTCCGAATAATATAGCTCCTATAACAACAAAAATTGGCGACCAATCGGTAAAGATCGAAAAAGCCAGGGCAATAGCAAACATTATATATCCAAAAATATTCTTGACACCTTTTTTCCACAAATTAATCACAGCATTGAGAACAAGCACTGCTACAGCAACATTTATTCCGTTAAGTGCATATCTCACCGCATCATATTCAAGAAAATTCCGTATAAAAGCAGCTATAATCAATATTATTATAACAGACGGAGTAACGACTCCTACAGTAGCTGCAACTGCTCCAACACCACCCCGCAACTTATACCCGACAAAGGTTGCCGTATTTACGGCTATGACACCCGGAGTACACTGACTTACGGCATAATAATTCATAATTTCCTCTTCTGTTGCCCATTTCTTTCGTTCAACAATTTCACTTTGAATCATGGGAAGCATAGCATACCCTCCGCCAAAGGTAAAACCGCCTATGCGGGCAAAAGTTAAAAACAATTGAAAAAGTACCTTCATATAAACCTCTCAAAATATGATATTATTTCACTTAAATCACTGCATTGTTCCCACATGCTGTTCGTACGTCTCTGTAAAAATATGACTTCCGTCATTTTTAGATGTATCTGTATGATAATACAGGTACGAATGAGACTCCGGATTTGCGGCAGCTTTTACGGCGCTGATTCCCGGATTGCATATGGGACCGGGTGGAAGTCCTATATATTTATATGTATTATATGGAGATTCAACAGCAACTGTTTCAGCATTTACATTCTCGATATCATAGAGCCCGTCAGATTTTGCATAAACCGCTGTTGCATCAATCTGCAAAAGCATATCAATATCAAGACGGTTTCTGATTACTCCCGATATTGTTGGTCTTTCTTCGGAAATCTTAGCTTCCCGCTCTACCATAGATGCAATTGTAATTATCTCAAAAATATTCTCATATGAATTGACACTCAGTTCGTATTCTTCTTCAAAAGTTTTCAACATCTCATTGACAATTTCTCTTGCAGTTATTCCCTCTTCAAATATATATGTATTCGGGAAAAGGAATCCCTCAAGCTTATACTTATAATTCCCATCAGGAATATATTTTATAAACTCATAGTCATATTGTTCTGCGTCATTTACTGCTTCGATAAATTCATCAACACTGCAAAGACCGTGATTTGACATTCTAAGAGCTATCATGTCAACAGAAAAGCCTTCAGGAATAACAACCTTTACCATAGATACCGGCTTAATTGTTGTCAACATTTTTAAAATATCGTGATTTGTCATCCCTTTTTCAATATACACCGGCTCTTCAAAATACTGAATCGGGCCGTAATCCTCGACATTCATTTTATACTTATAGATAAATCCGGTTTTATTGTCAATGACACCCTTTTTCTCAAGTCTTTCGGCTATAATATTTATATTATCCCCCTGCTGAACTATAATACTCACGGTTTTACCATTGTATGGTTCATCACTGAAATACTCATTGAGCACCGGTACGACTTTCCATATAAATATTGCTAAAGCTATGAGCAGCACAATTACAGCAGTGCGAAACATTTTAGTTTTTTTCTTTCTTTCTGTTTTTGTCATAAGTTTTTCTCCCGGCTAATTAAAAAATCAGGCTGAGCACTTCCTAACAATGCACACAATTTTTAATTAGCTTTTGATTTTATAAACGAATTTCCATGTATTTGCCTACACATCAAAAAAGCTGCCGCAGAAACTGCGGCAGCTTCGTAATTGTTTTATTAGTTGAGAATAGCAACTTCTGTTTCTTTGTCGAAAAGGTGAATCTTATTAACATCAACACCAACTCTGATTGTATCACCAACAGAAGCAGTACTTCTGGGATCAACTCTTGCTGTGAAGTTGTAATCAGCTACAGTGAGATAGAGATATGTTTCAGCACCCATCTGTTCTGTTACTTCAACATTAGCAGAAATAACAGCATCAGGATATGTTGAAAGGAAGGCTTCATCATCGTGAAGATCTTCGGGTCTGATACCAAGAATTACTTCTTTACCTACACAATCAGCTTCCTTAACCTTTACAGCTATGCCGTCCGGAAGTTTGATGAAATTCTGACCGAATGTAAGGTAAATAGCATTATTCTTTGATTCAACCATACATGTAGCAAAGTTCATCTGAGGACTTCCGATAAATCCTGCAACAAACATATTAACAGGTTTGTTGTAAAGGTTCATGGGAGTGTCAATCTGCTGTACAAGACCATCTTTCATAACAACGATACGTGTACCCATTGTCATAGCTTCGGTCTGGTCATGTGTTACATATATAAATGTTGTCTGGAGTTTGTGATGAAGTTTTGAAATTTCGGTTCTCATCTGTACTCTGAGCTTAGCATCAAGGTTAGAGAGAGGTTCGTCCATAAGGAATACCTTAGGTTCACGGACTATAGCACGACCGAGAGCAACACGCTGTCTCTGACCACCGGAAAGAGCAGCAGGCTTTCTGTCAAGATACTGTTCAATATCAAGAATTCTTGCAGCTTCAATAACACGTTCTCTGATTTCAGCTTTAGGAATCTTTCTGAGTTTGAGAGCAAAAGCCATGTTATCAAAAACTGTCATGTGAGGATAAAGTGCATAGTTCTGGAATACCATCGCAATATCTCTGTCCTTCGGAGCTACGTCGTTAACAAGAGTATCACCGATATAGAGCTCACCTGCTGAAATTTCTTCAAGACCGGCAATCATTCTGAGAGTAGTTGACTTACCGCAACCTGAAGGTCCAACGAGTACTATAAACTCTTTATCTTCAATATCGAGACAAAAATCGGAAACGGCTTTAACACCGCCTGCATAGACTTTGTCAATGTGCTGTAAATTTAAACTTGCCATTTTTTATGACCTCCTAATGTCATACTTTGCATATTATGTGTATACTATAACACAAAAAAAAATTTTTTTCTAATGGGTATTTTCACAAAATTATTTTTAATATTTGTTGAGTTTACACAAAAGTAAAAATGAACTGTTTTTCTTTACAAAAAATACATATTTGCCTATACTTTTTGCACAAAACAATTTAAAAAAACACATGGTTTATGTCAAGAAATGTAAGAGCTTTTTTCATAATCAAAAAAACAAACGCGAAAGTTTGTTATTTATGCACAAAGTTGTCGGTGTTCACCTCAGAATTTTTGGGTATTGACAAAGTGAAAATATACAAAACACACTAAAAAACACATGACATCATATTTATGTTATGTATGAACACATCACCAAAAGCTTTCTCCCTGACTATATCAACACGCTCTTTACAAATAAGCTTGCTTGAATCAACTACCACTCCGTTAATACATAGCCTTGCCTCACCAACTGCATCACCAATATCGAGCGGAGCTTTTATTATATTATCTATAACGTATTCAATCTCAGGGCTCTCTGATTCGGAGGAGGTCGAGATATAACTGAGATCCTCCTCAAACATCAATGGTTGAACGGCAGAATACGAATTTTTAACATTTACGCTGAGCGCATATTGTCCGCCGCATACAACCCTGTTCATTTTTACGTTGGAAAATCCATAGTCAAGAAGCTTTATATGATCATTCCAGTCATCCGGAGCGTTCAATGTAACGCAGGTAAGCGTCACCCCGTTTCTTTGTGCGCAGGACACAAGACACCTTCCGCATTTTTTTGTATATCCGGTTTTCACCCCTATACATCCGTCATATAAAGATAATAATTTATTATGATTTTTCAATACCCTGCAGCTCCCGTTATCCGCTCCGGGTATTGTCGCAGACTTGGTTGAAACAATTTCTGAGAATATCTGATTTTCCATGGCATATGCACTTATGATGGCAAGATCGTAGGCTGTGGTATAGTGATTGTCTTCATAAAGACCACAGGCATTTACAAAATTAGTATCTGTCGCTCCAATCTTTTGCGCAGTTTCGTTCATAAGCTTTGCAAATTCCCCGACACTGCCGCTTATCTCAATTGCGATTGCCGTTGCCGCATCATTTCCGGAAGCAAGCATGGTTGCATATAGCAAATCACGAATCGTCATTATTTCTCCGTGTGTAAGATATACTGACGATCCCTCAATCCCCACCGCACTATCATCTATACTCACATACATATCAGGAAATGAGTTTTCAATAGCACAAAGAGCTGTCATAATCTTTGTGGTGCTTGCCATAGGCAATTTTTCATATGGGTTTTTTTCATATATTATTTTACCGCTTGAGTTTTCTATTACAATAGCCGCTCTTGCACTGACTGAAGGTGATGCCTCAGCAATATATTCAGAACACACCGCCAAAAACATTATACTCAAACACATTATTACATTACGCAAAAAATCACCCGCCTTATATAATTATAGAAGACAGGTGATTTAATTATTACATTTAATCAAAATAATTATATGGGCAGAATCTTTATTCTTCCTCTACTGCTACTGCCTCTTTCTTTTCTTTGCGGTTTTCAAGAAAATTGTTAAACTTTGCAAGAAGTTCGGGAATCATATCCACAATTTTGTCAGCTGTTGACACTGAATTTGTCACAGGAAGAAGCTTTATGCAATCATCTCTGATAACAAGAAATGCTACAGGTTTAACAGATACTCCGCCGCCGCATCCGCCGCCAAACATTGTTTTATCATTTTTTTCGCTCAACGGCTTTGCACTGAATTCGCTGCCGCCGGCTCCAAATCCGAACGCAACTTTTGAGACCGGAATAACAGTTGTAGCTTTTCCGTTTGCATCACAGGTATTAATAGCCTCTCCGACAATTGTGTTAACATCAATCATCTCTTTTAATTTGCCCATAGCTTCATTCATGAGCCCTTCAATCGGTGTTGCCATAATTAATCGCCGCCTTTTCTTTTTTTGTCATTTTTTTATTTATTATATAATAATTGATTCCAAGTGAACACGCCATACTTATAATATTTGCAAAAGAAAGTCTGAATATACACTCTCCGGATGCTTCGATGAACTGATTCTCAAAGTCAGGATTTACATTTATTTCAGGCTCAGTTACCGTCATGAACTTTGTCATAAATGCAATAACATTATAAATCCCTGCCCACACAGCACCTGTAGCAAGACCTGTTTTAAAAGCATCCTCCAGACCAAACCCCGCAGAAATACAAATCTTCTCTGCAAAAACTGATTTTCTGATTTTTCTTTCGGACTTAAGATAAGTATACTTAATTTTCAAAAAAGTATTGTAATACTTCTTAATCTTTTGTGTCAAAGACACATTATCATTTTTTTCATTATCCGTCTTTTGTTCATCAGATTCCCCGGTTCCGGTTTTACTCTTGTGATTCTTTTCAGACAATCCGAAAGTTTTGTAAAATACAACTCTTCCACCGGACAGCGTTACCGTAACATCAAAAGAAAAGTTGCCGTCCCTCGGCTTTTGAAAAGAAACAATAAGTCTGATTTTTACAAAAAGACAAATAACAAGAAAAATTGCAATGACAGATAATATTATTAAAAGTATCAGTCCCAATACTGACATAAATATTACTCCTCAGGAGACGCCTGAACGTCATCGGTTTTTATTTCAAACTCAGGTTTTTGTGAATCAGGAGTATCGAACTCAATTTGTTCAGCTTCAACAAGATCACGATTGAGATCCTCAAAATTATACTCAAGCTCCACATCGGGCAAATCCGCAATAGATGAGAGGTCAAAACAACGCAAAAACTCCTCTCCGGTTCCAAAAAGAATCGGTCTTCCCGGGGCATCGAGCCTGCCCACTTCTTCAACAAGACCTGCTGATATGAGGTTGTTGAGAGGACCGTCGGAGTTTACACCGCGGATAAACTCAATTGAGCTTCGGGTTATGGGCTGATTATATGCCACAATGGAAAGCACCTCAAGACCCGCATTGGTGAGCGATGCCTTACGCTTTTTCTCGGTGAGGGTGCGAATGCATTCGTAATATTCTTTTTTTGTGCAAAGCTGATAGCAATCCTCCAGTTGAACAAGCCTGATTCCTGAAGATGAATCTTTTTCGTATTCCTCTCTCATTTTTTCAAGAATAGAAAATACTTTTGATTCTCCGAGTTCGAGTACTTCTGCCATTCTTTTTACGGGAACAGATTCTCCGCTGGCAAAAAGCATCGCCTGAAGCTTTGCTTCTGTTTGTTTTTCCTTCATTATTAATCACCGTGTTTATTCAAAATTATATTCGATTTCTTCGTTGGATTTTTCACCGAGTGACAGCATGATGTTGCCGTCGTCATCGTCATATACATATATGTGATTGAGCTTCATAAGCTCAAGTATTGCAAGAAAAATTGCCACAATCTCATTTTTGTGCTGAGCCTCTGCAAAGGCTTCAGAGAAAGAAAACTTCTTTTTGGAGCGGAGTCTTTTTACAAGTCCTGTTGCCTTTTGTTTAACCGATGCAGGCTCCCTGCCCACAATTCCCTCAAAGTTATCCTTTGGAGGAGGCATCCGACGCTCGGTCTTTTCAAGTATCATCAAAAATGCATTATAGAGCTTGTCTATGCTGCCATGCTCAATCTTTTTGGTGTTTGTATCTTCTGCCTTTGGAATCTTTTCGGCTTCTTTAAAAAAGTAATATGCACCGTCAAACTGCATCACCTTGAATTTTTCGGAAATAAGTTTCATGCGACGACGCTGTTTGAGAGCCTCGGTGAGGCTGTTTGCCAAAGCTTCGGGGTCTTCTTCCTCTTCGTGCTTGGGAAGGAGTGCTTTTGACTTGATGTACAAAAGATCGGTTGCAACCACAAGAAAATCACTGGACACTTCAAGGTCCATTTGCTCCATAGCATTGAGATATTCAATATATTGATCTGTAATTGCAATAAGCGAAATGTTGCATATGTCTAACTTATTGCGTTTGATAAGGTGTTCCAGAAGGTCGAGAGGACCTTCGAACTGTTCCACCTTGAAGGTTAGCTGTTCCATTTATATCACCAAAACTTAAAACATGAGTTCTACAACGCTCGTTATTCCACTTAAAACACCTTCGCGAAGCCATCCAAGTACAGGGGTTAACGTACCAAGGTAAACAAGCAAAATTAAAATCAAACCGAAATATCTTTCATAATTATATATAGTGTATTTTATTCTAAGCGGCAAAAATTCCATAACTATTTTTGAACCGTCAAGAGGCGGAATAGGTATAAGGTTAAACACCATAAAGCCGATATTAAGTATTGCACCGTAAATAAATACCATATAGAAAAATTCAACAACCGTGCTTGCACCAAGTTTTCCGATATCAAGCACTGCACCTTCTGCAAGCAAATCAAAAAACCAATTAATTACAATCGGATCTGATATTGTCATGTTGATAAGAATTCCGGCAAAAAGAATACAGAAAAAAGCTATAATAAAATTTGCCAACGGACCTGCAAGGCTTACCATAATAATGCCTAATTTGCGTTTTTTAAAATTTGCCGAATTAATCGGCACGGGTTTTGCCCAGCCAAAACGGAAAAACAGCATGCATATTGCACCAATAGGGTCAATATGATGAAGAGGATTCGGCGAAAGTCTGCCCATGCTTTTAGCAGTGCGGTCACCCATGAGATATGCCGCCCAACCATGTGCCATTTCATGAAAAACTATTGCAAGAAGGAGTCCGGGAATGCTGAGAATCAGCGAAATCAAACCCTCTCTTGAAAACAAGCTTGTGAGCATATTAAAAATCTCCTTTAAAGAATGTCATTTTTTATGATATCATCATAGGTTTCTCTTTTAATTATTACCTTGGATTTGCCGTTTGATACCATAACCACCGGAGGGCGGGGAATACGGTTGTAGTTGCTTGCCATGGAGTAGTTGTATGCTCCCGTTGACATTACAGCCACAATGTCACCGCTTTGAGCCTTTGGCAGATGACAGTTTTCGATGATGATGTCGCCCGATTCACAGCATTTTCCGCAAAGGGTGACGGTTTCTTCGGGGGTATCGGTTGCACGGTTAGCAAGCACAGCATCATATTCGGAACCGTAGAGAATGTAGCGGGGGTTATCACCGAGACCGCCGTCTATGGAAACATATTTTCTCACATGAGCAATGTCTTTAATTGTGCCGACGGTGTAGAGAGTTGTGCCGGCATCACCAACAATGGAGCGACCGGGTTCCATGTAGATGAAAGGAATGGGAAGTTCGTTTTCTTCGCAAATTCCTTTGATTATATCGGATACGGCTTCAATGTAGCCTTCATAGCTCACGGGAGTGTCTGATTCAACATATTTTATGCCAAAGCCACCTCCAAGGTTGAGTTCAGGAAGTGTGAGACCAAGTTCTGCTTTAAGTTCTGCATAAAAGTTCATCATAACCTCGGCACAGCACTTGAACGGTTCAAAGAGGAATATCTGTGAACCGATGTGGCAGTGAAGTCCCTTGATTTGAACATTGTCAAAGGTCATGGCTTTTTTTATGAATTCAAAAGCCTCGCCGTTTTCGATGGCAAAACCAAATTTGCAATCTATCTGACCGGTGGAAATAAACTGATGAGTGTGAGCATCAACACCGGGTTTTACTCTGATTAAAATTTCAGCTTTTTTTCCAAGCTCTTTGCAAATTGCGTCAATCTTTTCCAGCTCGCCCTCGCCGTCTACCACAAGTCTGCCGACGCCGGAGCTTAATGCCATGTGAATTTCATCATAGCTTTTGTTGTTGCCGTGAAAAACAATTTTTGAAGGGTCAAAGCCGGCTTTAAGTGCAGTGTAGAGCTCTCCGCCCGACACAACATCAACACCAAGTCCTTCCTCGGCGGCAATTTTATACATATATACAGCCGAAAAAGCCTTGCTGGCATAGAGCGCTCTTCCGTTGCCGGAATAGAATTTGTCTATTGAGTTTTTATATTGACGCATATTATCTCTTATGCGGTCTTCGTCCATAACATAGAGGGGAGTTTTGTACTCTTTGGCAAGCTCGGTTGTGTCACAGCCGCCAATAACAAGATGTCCCTCGCTGTTTACATCCATATAATCATGAAAAAACATTTCGTTTGCCTCCAATGATGAAAAGTTGCAATTGACGGATTGTATGTTAACAAAAGCTTACACTCCGACAATTATAACATTATATAATTAATTTATTATATCAAAAAACAACGCCTGTGTCAATCATTTTATATTTAACTGTTCAGAGAGATTCTGAAACCAATCTTCTTGTTGAATATGTCGTTTTTCGCAATAACATTTATTTTGACATTCTATCTTTTTGCAGATATAATCAGTAGTAAGATTATTGTTATTATAATTAATTTTTGGCAGAAAGGATACGGTGAAATGAAAGACAAAAACAAAAAATATGCAGATATACATGAACAAATCGGAAGCTTCAAAATAAACTACAAAAGAGACCAAATGTATGACGTTGTTCCCGATAAGCTTCCCGAAGTTTATTTCCCTGCAGACAACAACGCAGATAAACCTCTTTTCAAACACATCAACCCCGTTCTTTCAAATGAAGAACTGGACAAAGCAATTGACGAACAGTGGAAATATTACAAACCGTTTTGTGCAGAACTCGCACCTGATATCGAACAAACAAGAACCCATAAAGAACTTAAAGAATTTCAATGGAAAATAGGAACAGATGAGGATAAAGCTCATTTCTATGACATTTTAAGGGGCAACGGCGAATGGGAAAACATAACAGTTCCCCATTTTGGTGAACCCCTTGGTTATGCAACAACCTATTATCGAACAGAATTCGAACTTACTGCACAGGAACTCGAAAAAGAATCACAGTGGATTTGTTTCAAAGGCGTAGACTACAAAGCACACGTTTTTATAAACGATTGTTTTTTGGGGTCTCACGAAGGATTTTTTGCACCTTTCGAGTTTGACTTTACATCTGTTGCAAAAAATGGCACAAATACACTCGTCGTAATTGTCGAAAATGATTTTATACCAATGGGCTCTGCCAATGAATACCGCGGAACAAGGTATACGGGAGATAAAATCTATGCCGAAACCGGTATGGGCTATGACGAGCCGTTTGTTGGCTGGCATCACTGCCCTTCGGGAATGGGCATAAATCAGGATGTGTATGTTGAAGCAAGAAGCAGATTTTTTATTCACGACATATTTGTACGCCCCACCGCTCCCGACAAAGCGGAGGTTTGGCTTGAAGTTGTGGGTACAAAGGTTTGTCATGAAGAACTTAAGTTTTCATTAAGTCTCTACGGGCAAAACTTTGAAGAAACCGTTTTTGAAAATCTTGAGCATCTTCCTGTTGATGAACTGTTGGAAGCACATCCGAGACTTCGGTTTGAACGTAGTATGAATTATCATATAATTCCAATAACAATTCCAAACGCGCGCATATGGGAAACAACCGAACCGTGGCTATATCAGATTCAGGTTACTCTTATGGACAATGAATCTGACATTCTTGACAGTCAAAAGAGACAGTTTGGTATGAGATTTTTCACCATGGAAGAAGACGGCGAAGTTAAAGGTGTATTCAAGCTTAACGGAAAAAGAATCAAGCTTAGGGGCGCCAACACCCACGCATGGGATCAGAGAAAAGTATTTTTAAAAGATTATGAAAGCTTACTTCGCGGATATATGCTTGCTAAAATAGGCAATGTGAACTATTTCAGAATTACCCAACGCCCCGTTCAAAGCGAAATTTATGAGCTTTGCGACAGACTCGGACTACTTGTACAAACAGATTTCCCTGCCTTTGGCGTGATGCGCAGAAACACCGTTTGCGAAGCAATAAAACAGGCGCAGGAAATGGAACATCTCATAAGAAGTCATCCATCCTGCGTGATGGTTACTTATATTAACGAACCCTGGTTCCCTGAAATGGTAAAAAGGCTTCGTTGGTTAAAACGTGATGAGCTTGAAAAATTCTTTGACTGTGCAACCCGGATGATTCATGTTTTAAACCCCGACAGAGTGGTTAAACCTGTTGACGGAGACTATGACCCACCTTCTCCTTCCGGACTTCCCGATTATCACTGCTACAACTGCTGGTACAACGGTCACGGAATTGACATCGGAATGATGCACAAAGGCTACTGGATGCCGGTTAAAAAGGGATGGAATTTCGGTTGTGGTGAATATGGAATGGAAGGCCTTGAGCCGGTGTCGCTCATGAAGAAATATTATCCGAAGGGCTGGATTCCGGAAAATGACGAAGACACCTGGCATATTGAAAAAATGCCCGGAGATCCTCCCGTACAATCGGGGCATCTTCACCACATATTCTTTGACACACCAAGGACAATGGCAGAATGGGTTGAGGCAAGTCAGACTCATCAGGCAGAGGCTATGAACCTTATGACCAGAGCTTACAGACGCTATAAAAGAATGGTGTCCTATGCATATTTCCATTTTGCCGATGCATACCCCGACGGCTGGATGAAGGCTATGATAGATTTTGAAGGTACTCCCAAAAAAGCATTTTGGGAATATCGCAGTGCAAGTGCTCCCATTATGGCTGACCTTCGCTATGACCGTTTTAAGGTGTTCTCCGGTGAAACAATAAATATTGAAGCAAGAGTGTGTAACGACATTGACGAGGTCTTGAAAGATTATGAAGTCTGCTATCAGACATTTTTGGGCGGTGAATTTTTGTCGGGTGGCAAAACAAAAATTGATATAAAAGCCTGCGATGTACATTTTATAGGTTATATCCCTGTTCAAATCCCGTCATATACCGAAAGGAAAATTCTTACTGTTCAGATTGGTGTTAAGGATGCATCGGGAAATACCGTCAATACATATGAAATAAAAATCGATGTTTTCCCTGCAAAGGAAAAAACAAAGTTCAAAGACATTTGTTTTGTCGGAACAAACGAAAGCCTTGAAAAAAGTGTGCAAGCAGAATTTGACGTTAAGCTTATTACACCGGATGACGCTCATAAAGACTCGGTTATATTTGTAACCGACTTAAATGAGTATGAAAAATCCAAAGATAAAATTGATGCTCTTGTTAAAAATGGTGCAAAAATTATTTTCCACGTTTTGCCTATTGGTGAAACCGAAATTTTGGGTGACAAGATTCTGGTGAGCAAAACATCTGCAGGAAAGTTTAATTTTGTTAAGTTCAATCCCGAAACTGACATTACTTCGGATTTCATAAAAGGTGATGTGCGTTACTGGTATAACGAATCTACAGACTATATAACTCCCATAATCGGCGAAACCTTTGATGTTGAATCAGATGGATATAAAGATATTCTTTTCTCGGCAAAAAGCACAGGAATAACCAAAGACGGTTTGCGTGGCGCATGGATAAAATCTCTTGTTCTTGCAAGGAAGTCTTATGGAAACGGAAAGGTTTATATTTGTCAGGCATCCTTTGAAAACCGAATTACTTCAAACCCCGTGGCAAGGATAATATTTGAAAGAATGATAAATGAATAGTAAATTGGAGTTTGTCGGGGAGTTTAGCACGAGGGCGTGAGGCGGCACTGTCCACAATAATGACGGATTTTGCAAATTGGAGGACAGCGGGGGACGTACACGAAGCGGCTTAGCGATTTTTGCGGTGCCAGTTCGTGTACGTCCCCACG
>JAFQBA010000096.1 GCA_017416845.1 Clostridia bacterium | reverse complement strand
TTTTGCGGTGGTGCCTTCCCAACGCAGATTCTGCGGGGCAGACAATTTAGGTTCCGGTGAAACATAGTTAAATCCGATGTCTCCCGAAGTGGTGTCCGTATCGATTGCCTTAATCTGAAGATAGTAAAGACCATTTTCAATCTTGAGATCTTTGAGTCGGTTGATCAGGTTGAACGCATTGGTGTTGATGTTGTAAATATTGGTTACAGTACCCCCCATTTCGGTTTCATCTACATATATATCGTAAGTTGCGCTACTCATATCGTTCCATCTGAGCATACCGTCATCGGAGAGTGTAACATTCCACGCGGCTTTTCCACCCGTAAGAGTCGGTGCTGTCCACGAATAAGTGCCGTACTTCGGACCTTCGGCAGCATTACTATTACGATAGTTGTCACCAGTCGCCACAACCTCAAACCAAAAACCGTCGTTATAAACGTTTGTATCCCAATCATACTGAGTTTCGGTTGTAGTTTTGCTTAACTGAAGAGAACCGCTGTCGCTATAAAGCATAACAGCATATCCGGTTGCATTGGCAACACTGTCCCACTTTGCAACGGTTCCGTCCCAACGCAAATTCTGCGGTGCGGACAGCTTGGGTTCAGGTGAAACATACTTAAAGGAGATGTCTCCCGAAGTGGCGTCCGTATCGTTTGCCTTAATGTAAAAATAGTAGGTGCCGTTTTCAATCTTCAATTCTTTGAAGCGATTGATGAGATTATATGAGGTGCCTGATATACCTTGAATCTTGGTCACAGTACCACCCATTGCAGTCTCGTCCACCTGAATATCGTAAGTTGCGCTGCCCATATCATTTCATGTCAGCACGCCTTCATCGGAAAGCTGGACATTCCACGCAGCGTTTCCACCGGTAAGAGACGGTGCCGTCCACGCAAACGCTGTTGTCGGCAATAAGCCAACCAGCATTACCAATGAGAGCAGAATGCTCAAAAGTTTGTTAGTCTTTCTCATAAATTCGTTTCCTCCTTATCATTTTGATTTGTTAAATGTTTTTCTGCACATTTTTTGCAGCAAACATCGCCTCCGAGTTTTTCAGAATACACTGAACAATCCTCGCAGACCATATCGCCGCATACTGTACAACGATTTAAGTTTAGCCTTACTTCGTTGTTTGCACGTTCATATGCTGCTCTGTGTTCATTAGCATAAATGATAGCCCTTGCTTCTTTTTCGTCATTTGACAGAAATGTTTTCTGTGCAAAGGCACTGTTGAAGTCATAGGCTTGTGCATGTATTGCTTTCCCGCAACAGTCACAGTAGAAAGTAAATCTGAACTGCTTCATTGATGATTCGTCTGTGTACCTTTTTGTAATCGGACTTAGCATCACAAAACCTCCTCTCTTGAATATAATTTTACTTAATATATTCAAATTTGTATATTAGCCCTAGGGCTACTTTTTAGAATTTAGGGGGTGGACTTAGGGCTACCATGCCCCATTTTATGCGAAAAAACCGCCCATTTTTCAATGGACGGTAAAAACATCAATTTTATATGTATTTTTTTAATTTGGCATAGAGTTCAAATCGGTTTGTTACATCAAACTTTGCAAAAATTGAACTTGTATGCTTTTTAATAGTGCTCTCTGTTACAAACAATTCGTCTGCAATTTCTTTTCTCTGTTTGTTGGCAAGAAGTTTTTCCAAGACTTCTTTTTCTCTTTCGGTAATTTGACTTGCGATTTTTTCACAGGCTAATATGTGGTCAATATCTTTTTCGCTAAAGAGAGCTGCGCTATCGTCAGACTGAATCGTTCCCGACAGATATTCTTCTGCTTTTTTTGAAGTGTTTGCGATTATGATGCTTCCGTTTTCGCCCCTGATACCGTACTCTTGCAAAATTCCATACAAAAGCAAAATGAAAAGCTCGGATATTACATAGGACACCGTTAAAAATTCAAATCCACGAGGTAAGAATTGCTCTGCTAACCATATTACAATACTGCACAGCACTGCGCACAATAAGAAGGTTGTGTGAAGCGTGGATGTGATTTTCTTTTTCACTGCGGAATGTATGATTACAAACAGCATTAAAGCGAAGTACGAAAGAAGATATATGTAGTATAGTAAGTGCAGAGGTCCATAATCACGAATAAGCCTCGTAACACCATCTATAACCTCTATTGAAACATTTTTATAATAGCAGGGCAAAAATCCCGGTGTAAGTGTTACAAAAAGCACGGCTATGCTAACAAGTGAAAGTGTAGGCAAAAGCCATTTTTTGTAATTAAGATTACATAAATTCAGAATCATTTTCAGCAACAGCAGTGGCAGAAAAACCTGACCTAAATATGCAATTCTGTTACCGTTAAGGGCAAAGGAAAGGCTTGGTGCAACCGAAATCAAAAACTGTCCCAAGTTACACACAAACACGGATATAAACATTAGCAATAAACATATATCTTTTTTTCTATCAACTGCGAGGCACACACCAATCAAAGCCAGCGATATGACGCAGAGGATTCCATAAGCTATACTCATTTCAAATTCCTCCATCATATATTCGTATTCTCAGATAAGTCTATTTCTATTCCATTCCTCTTGCAGAAGGAGTAGAACTTGCCAAGCAAAGCAAGCTGCGGCTTTCTGTTTTCTCGTTCCCATCTGCTAACCGTTGCAAAGGAAATGCCCATTTGACGTGCAAGTTCCTCCTGACTGAGCTGCAGATGCATACGAACAAACTTTACCTGATCCTGAAAGTCCATTGTCTTAACTTTTAATATAATTCCGTTTTCCACAATAGCACCTACCCGAATAATTTTCCTATTATATCACATTATAGCATAATTAGTCATAAATTTCAATAGATTTGAGAAATTTCAGCGGTTTGATGATAAGTTTTTTCAAAAAAGGAAAACGGCAAGCATAAAATGCCTGCCGCGTCCCAAGTTACTGTAAATCACTGATTTTTTGATTCCAATGCTTTTTGCACCTGATATTTATGACTGCGCAGCTTGTGCCTTTGTTCTTCGGCACGCTGAAGCTCTGCAACTTGTATGACAATGGGGACGTACATTAATTGTCAACTTTGGGTTGGATAGTTTAAAGAAATGTGGTACAATACATTCAAGAGGTGATTAATGTGGCAAGATTGGCACGAGAAATCAGCGAAAATGGATTGTACCACATTGTTTTTAGAGGAGTAAACAGACAGCACATATTTGAAGAGGCATCTGATTATGAGAAATTAAGAGATATATTAATCGAACTCAAAAAAGAAATGAAATATGAGATATATGTATATTGCTTTATGAGCAATCATGTCCATATTTTATTAAAAGAAAACAATATGGGCGATATATCGCTTATAATGAAACGGTTGTTGACGAAATATGCCCGATGGTATAATATTAAATATAAAAGAAGTGGAGCTTTGATAGCAAACAGATATAAAAGTAAACCTATTGAAGTAGATGAATATTTTTTGTCTGTAGTACGATATATACATCAAAATCCAATAAAAGCACAAAATGTAAATAGCATAGAAGACTATGAATGGTCAAGCTATAAGGAGTATATAACAGATGAAGAAGGTTTAGCTGATAAAGGCCTTGTTTGGGACATGCTGACGAAAGAGGAATTTGTAGAGTTTCACAAAGAGGAAGATGAAATGGTATTTACAGTTGATGACAGAATGAAGATTTCGGATGATGAAATTCGAAGAAAGATATTAAAAGAAATTAACATTGAACCAAAACTTATAGGCGAAATAGAGAAAAACAAACGTAATGAAATATTGAGAGAATTGAAAAACAAATATTCAATACGACAGTTGGAAAGAGTGACCGGGATATCAAGGGGGGTAATACATAAATGTTGACAAAAAATGTACGTCCCCACTGTCCGAAAAATGTACGTCCCCACTGTCCGTCGTCCCACTGTCCGTGAATGAGGTTGACATCGTTGTTGTGCTGACTTCTCACACTCACATCAAAGAAAATGCTTCAAAGCTTGCCGGAAAGATTGTTCTCGACACACGAAACATCATCCCGGGCGAAAAAGTATATAAGCTGTAAAAGAAATGCC
>JAFQBA010000009.1 GCA_017416845.1 Clostridia bacterium | reverse complement strand
TATAATGGGAGAAAAATATCTTGCAGGGATATTTTTCAACCTATTTGAAATCATTTCAAATTATGATGTATATTATCACTATTTTTAAAATTATTTTATTGCCTTTTTGCGGTCTGGACTTTTTTTACGTCACCGATAAACCCCAATTTACATTTAAGAAAAATATCAACCAAAAAGATGCGCTCTGTATCTTATTGCAAATACATTTGCCGTATAATATCTTCCGAAACGGTAGAAAGAGTTACACGCAAGCGGATGCTTCAGATTGTTAACAGACCAAAGATACAATCTGTCCTCGGCAAGTTCTTCAATTATGTAGCTACTGTCGTTAAACCAATTTTCAAGGTGATACCTTACGGAAGAACATCTCGAGATGATTGCACCGTAGTACATATCATACACTTCAAAGCCTGATGCTTTGTTATAATACATCCATAGTCTGCGATGAACATCACGAAGATTGGTTATTCTCTTTTCAAGCTCAAAGCTTTCATCATACAAAACGTGAAGAGCATCTGAATTTTTGCTGTCATACGCTTTTTTTAGTCTTACACCAAAATCTGCCTTTAACTCAAGGGCATAAACAATTGCATCAAAATATTCAAATACGGGTGCAAACCATTCGTCACATTCTTTTCTTTGTGCCTTGGATGTTTTAAGAAGATCACCGTAATATTTTCTTGTATCCACGCCGTCTATGTGCTTGTCTATAAGGCCAACGAGAGGGTCGTTAAACATCATAAAACGACTTGCGTTTGATATTGCATCAACCTGTGCCGGGTCGTCTGCTTTTTCAAGAGAACAAATGTCATTTACCGACACTCGGCAGATGAACTCAAACAAATCATCAGCATTTTTGCCGGGCATTTTTCCGGTGTAGTCAATTTCTGCATAGAGCTGCATACCGTAGAGAGCAGTAACCAGCGGACAAGCTGCTTCGTTATTCCAAACACTGATGATAACATCCTTTATACCCGCCTCAATTGCCGCCTGGCTTCCTGTGAGGTTTTCCTTGGTCTGTTTGTATGACGGAAAATAGCTCAGGTATGTAAACACAGCACCGCAAAAGGCAAGATTTGGGAAATCCTTTTGTTTTGCAATGAAATCCCGGTATCTTTCGATGTCAACAAGGGTATATGCCCAGCTTACCTGCTGCATACCGTCGGGAACTCCTTTTACGGTTTCTTCGGTTACGCCGTCTTCACCTGCGTTTTCAATGTCACCACCGCCAAGAAGCATATCACTCCACATCATAGGCTCAAAACCGTATTTTTTGCAAATTTCATAAACACGGTTGATGTGATATGAAATAAGTTTTATTTTTTGTTCACTTTTTCCGTTTTTCTCGATATATTCACCGCATCCTACAAAAAACGCTTCATCAAGACCAACATGAATTCTTTTGCTTGTAAACATTTCCGACACATTTTTAAGGAGCGTGTCGATGAATTCATAGGTTTTTTCTTCTCCAATCAAAAGTGTGTCATAAACGTCTTTAATCTCCGAGGTAAATCCCCATTGAAGTCCTGTTCCCAAATGCGAAAGACACTGGATGCATGGAATCAGCTCAATGCCAAGGCTACTTGCAAAGGTGTCAATTTCTTTAATTTCTTCGACGGTATATTTTCCTCTCATATGACCGAAATAGGGATATTCCTTAACCTCATAGGTGTCTTCGGTGTAGAGCATAAACATGTTAAGACCCATGAGAGCGGTTTTGCAAAGCAGTTTTTTTACGGTTGCAACATTCAGCACCGAGTTGCGTGAGGTGTCAAACATTGGTCCGTGGGTAGTGAAATTTGGCGTCTCCAACACCGAAAAATTTTCGTTTTTTTCGGAAAATGCTTTTAGTGCATATGCAAGACCCCTGAAAAATCTAACCTTTTCGGTGCAGGATATTTTGGCAGTTTTGCCCTCTATCGCCACCGAAAGAATGTCGGAATCCGATTCTTCATATGTCACCGAAAAGTCAGCATTATCCGAAACTTTAAAATTCATATCCTCCTGCAGGGCTGTAATACCCTGCAGGAATTTTTCGCTATTTAAAAATTCAATATTCATTGTAAAAACTCCAGGTCACAATATTTAATTGTGCGATGTAAACTTAATTCAAAGGTGTAAGATTTGAGTCGTTCCAAAGGAATGTTTTAACGGTGTCTGCTCCGTCTGCACTGACAGCGGCTACAAATTCCGCCTCTTCAGTGCCAACTGTTTTTGAATCCATTCTTACGGAAACAAGTTCGTTTTCGTTGTAGGAAGCAACTATAAGGCTGATTGTTTTAGGAGATGCACCTTTTCCGATGCTCACTTTAACGGATGCACCGGGATTTTCAAGTGTTGCAGGTGTGAAATCGGAAATGTTGTAAATATCAACACCTTTTATTCCGGGAACGTAGCCAAATATTCTGAATCCGTCAAGGTCGTATACCTTGTATTCAATATCATAGGTTTCACCGGAAACGATTTCTTTGTTTAATGTGATAATTTCGTTACCTTTTGCGCTTACTTCTTCACCGTTAACTTTGAATGATGATTTTGAAAGATCAACCGCTTTGTTGAATGCAAGCTGAATTTTATTTTCACTTGTAAGCTCGCTTCTTTTTTTCATCATTTCAGAAACAGGGCTGATTCCGTATGCTACATCTGACGGTGCATATGCTTTGTAGTTATCAACATAAAGAGTGTTATCATAGTCGTGCATACTGATTTGAGCATATCTTACGGAATCGCGGACAACGGATGATGTACCGGTAGGTGTAATACTTTCGGCTACAAGAGCGGAATCGGAATATATCTGATATTTGATACCGCTTATTCCGTCATATATACCTGCTGTGAGAACAACCTTATACCATTTTTTAGCTTCATACAAACCGAGAACATTTTTGTTGTTTGCATCTTTGATGTTGCCCCAGTTATCAAAACGGAATACCATTGTCTTGCTCATGTTACCGTTGGATTTGTCAGATGCCTGGGCATTCACGATAGTAAGACCGTCGGTGCTTTCAAACATAATGTCGAAGGAAACAACACCGTTTTGAATTGCGGAAAAGTCTTTATAAAAAGCAGTATCTTGGCCCGGTTCAAGATCGGCAGCTACCTTGAAGCTCTTTCCTCTGCCGGAATTTACCACCGATTCAATTGAATACTGTGCAGCATCAGGTTTACTTCCGGATTTAATAAAGCTTGTGGGAGCTCCGCAGGTCATATCTGTTTCGATAGCTTCTGTACCTTCTGCAAATTTTTCGAAATTGTTGTTTACAGACACAGTATCTTTTCCTGAAGTTATACCGCTTGCTGTAAGTTCATCAATCCAGTAGATGTTTACATCGTCAATGAGGATGTTCTGATCTGCTGTCTGGCTTTCAGATACAAATTGAAGCTGAACCTTACCGGAAAGATCGTCATAGTTTGTGTATTCATTGGTGTATACGGCACTCTTTTCGGTTGTACCGTCATAGATTGTATATCTGATGGTCTTGGCAGTAAAATTATACTCGATTTTTATGTCATACCATTTATCTTTTACCCATGTTCCCCATTCGGCTTTGTTTCCGTTAACCTGAATCTTACCGCCCGATGAAAACTTAATGAGGTTAAGGTTTGTGGACCAGTAGTTGTTACTGCTGTCATTTAAAGCATATATAAAACCATGTTTTTCGGTTCCTGTAAATTTTACGGAAAATTCACTTACCATTCCCTTGGCACTTGCAGGAAGAATGGGAGAACCAGCGGCATTTCTGATGTAGAGATATTGCTTGTGACCGTTACCGATGACAGCACTTTGTCCTCTGTCGGTTGAAATAACCTCGGTTGTTGTGCTTGTCCAGGGTGATGAAACGGTTGATGTTGCACCATCAAAATTGTCACGGACAACAATTTTTGAAGGAGCTATTGCTTCGGTGTCATCTTCTGCAAACACATCATATTTGGAAATAATCATATTACCCGATTTGTTGCCTGTGTGCCACCATTTGATTGTTGAAATTGCGGCAATCTGTTCATCTGTCAGAACAAATCCTGCAACGGTTGCTGTGTGAGTTGTTGTTTTATCAGTTTCAAGATTTTTTACGGCAATTTTAAGATAGCCGGTTTCATAGTTAAGCATAAACTGCAGATCATACCACACACCTGCACTCACATTAATTGAGCTTGTGTATGCGGCACCGCTTGAGGGTGAATATTTAATCACACCGCCCACGATATCGATGTAGCGGGGGTATACAGTAGAGGGAGTGAGCAGAATCTGAGGTGATGTGGATGTGAGTTTGAATGTGGTGTTAATCACAACACCTTTTGTGCCGGTGGGCAAAAGTCCGTCGGCATTTTTTGCGGCAAGGGTGTCACCGAGAGTGGTTTCGGTTTCGCCAATGGTGTAGGCTTCACCCTTTTTGCCGATGAGAGCCGCTTTGGCAGAGTCTTCTTCCACAACAAGGGCATTGCTTCCCGTAGCCTTGTATGCATCGCCCGCATTATAAGCTGAAAGGTCAAGCTTTGAAATTTCGGATTCCCTTGCCATTGAAGAGATCCCGGTCATTGCCATGATAATCATAGAAACAGCAACAACCATACTTACAACTTTTTTAATCATTTTAAAACCTCCTGAAAATTATTTATATATAACGACGATGCAGTTGTCACCGCCGTCAACATTAAATATCACAGCTTTTGAACAATTTGTTCCAAAGCCTTTAAAATCAAGTATGTCCGAAAGAGAACCCGCCAGGAGAGCGCCTCCTCTGTTTTCGGAGTCATACACCAGAATCTTTGAGGAATACACGCGGTATATTTCCTTTTGGTCTAATGTAAGCTCGACGTTGATGTTTGAAACATCCTCCTGAGTGAGACTTATGTAGCCGTTTTCTTTCTCATATACAAAGCCTTTCACAAAACGCTCGGAAACAAAATATTCATCTGTGCCGATGACAGCTCCCTTTGCGAGCATATCATCTTCTCTGTCATACACAAGGTCAACTCTTTTTATAACTCCCGAATTGGAATTTACATTAAGTCTTACAATGTCACCTTTTTTGAGTGTGTGGGGATTTCCGTCGACATCTTTAATTGCTCTAAGCATTTCTTCGTCTTCGAAAATGTATTCACGCTTATTTCCACCGTCATAATAGCACGAAAGCTTGTATACATATTCATTGTTTGAATCTATAACCTCGGTTATTTCATCCACAACGGTTATAGGAGTTTTTGAAGGAATTGAAGCACCTCCGCCGCTGAGATTGTATATTACAAGAGCATCGGCAAAAAAGGAATTTTCTTTGCTTGTGTAGGCTTCGAAGCTTACATACGTTGCCGAGGTGTAGGTGGTGTTTGAATATGTAATATAGTAGTTATTATCATTTTCAACAGTATCGGGATGAGGAACGTTGAAAATGGGAGTTGATGCATCAACGGCTACTTTTCCCGAATAGAGATTTCCGCCCTTGCTGTAGCGAAGTCGTTTGGAGTCAACACTCTTATAATCGGAGTCGTATGCCGAGTGCAGCATTGTGATTTTATCGTCATCGCCGCTTCCCTGCTTTGGGGTGTCTATCATAACAACATCCCCCTTTGCGTTGGTGCGGTAGCGGATAATCTGACTTTTTGAAAGATATTCTTTTGCCTCGGCTGGAGTTTTTGATTCGCCGTCAATTTTAAGCTTTTCAACATCGCAGTTTAAAACCAATATATCTCCGTTATGAGTGAAAATTCTTATCATAAAGCTCTGATTTAAACTGCTTCCCCCTACTCCTGCCTGAATGAGATATGCTAAGTCGTCGGTGTCGTCGCTTTCTTTGAATGCGGCAATCTTGCCCGATGCATCAAGACAAAAGATGCCTTTTGAGCCAAGCTTTACGGTTTCGGCAATTGTTTCAAAGCTTTTTGAAATCTTTATTTTGTCACCGTCTATGACAAAATAGCCGTTTCCTTTTTCGGAAATAGCACCCTTTATTTCTTTGTTGGAATACCTCATTTTGATGTTTTTGCCGTCGGTGCTTTGCCATACACTGATTACATCATATTTTTTTAGTTCTTCGTAATACATTGTGTTGCCGAAATCATCAATAAAGATTTCATCGGTGTCCCCTATTTCCAAAACCTTTCCGGGAGTGTATAAATCGGAAATTATCTTTTTGGACGGGTCAACCGCCGACACAACATAGTTTGTAAAATCGGTAATAATTATTGATTCATATTCTCTGTCAGAGTCGGAATCAATAAAAGTTATTTCGCCGTCGTCGAGGTCAAAAAGCTCATAATTTGCAGATTTTGCAGGTCTTCCGTTATATGAAATATCTGATGTCGGCTCAACCTTTATTTTCTTTTCCTTTTCGGAATCTTCATAGTATAGCCAACCGTCTTTAAAACTTATAAAATCATCTGCTGTCACTGTGATAACATTATTGGAAGATGGATTTTTTTCAATTGCAACCACCGTAGCTTCGGAGTTTTTATAATATGCATATACACTGAATCCGACAAGACTGTCACAGTTTATATCTGCAGTTTTGTAGGTAATACCGTCTATGATTATCTGATTTTTATCAAGTTCATAGTCGCCCGACAAAACATTGCCTGAGGATGCAGAAAGTCTGCCCTCTATTCGCTCTATGCCGTGATATACATTAAGAAATGTTTTCCCGTCAGAATCTGAATATGAAACGGAATTGCCGCCTATGGATGCAACCTGCAAAACAGGCGAGTTTAAAGCATTATACACCATAACAACAGCATCAGAGCCCTTCAGAGCGTCGTCACCGCTGACATTCAGCCCGTCAGAAAGATGCATACTGTTTGCTATAGCATTGTATCCAACAGGATAACCGCCTTTTGCCATGGCAACATCACCATAGCCAAGAGCAGAAACAACCATTTTAATTGCCTGATTGTAATTTAATGTCGCCTTTGGCATAAATCCCGAACCGTTTCCGTTTATTATTCCAAGGTCATAGGCTGTGCAAACAGCACTGTAGATTTTGTCTGTTTCGGAAACATCGTTAAATGGTAACTGCTTTTGATAATTGATTCCGTCAAGTCCCATTGCAAAAACGAGAAGTTCAACAAAGCTCCCTCTTGATATTTTTGCATTGATGTTAAAATCATCGGGAAGAATTTCGAGAGCATCAAGAATTTCAATTGCTGATGTCTGATTATCGCTTTGGGACGAATATGCACCGATCATTTCTGAAGGCACCATACTAAAAACAAGTGTGAGGCAAAGAAGTACATAAAATATTTTTTTCATTTTGTATCACTCCTTTCACCTTAACTCAATTGCATAAGCAACGAATAGATTATCTTTGCACATTCTGCCCTTGTGAGAGCATTCTTTGGCAAAAACTCACCGTTTTCATTGCCGTTTATAACTTTCATTTCGTACATTAGATTTACTGCATCTTTTGCATAATCCGAAATATTGTAAGTGTCTTTGAAATTTGACAAAGCAGAGGACTTTTTACCTGCGATTCTTGCAAGAATCACAGCCGCATCTTCACGCCTGATTGAAGCTCCTTTGCCAAATTCGGTATCTGAAATTCCGTTTACAAAGCCTTTGGCATGAGCTGTTGCCACGTAATTTTTGCACCAGTCATTTTCTTTAATATCCTCAAATGGGTTTGTTGCAGTTTCGTCTGATGCCGAAAAAGCCGTAACAATCATTTTTACAAATTCTTCTCTTGTTACATAACGTGAGGGTTCAAATTTTCCACCGCCAACACCCGACACAATGGACTTTTCGGCAAGATAATTGATGCTTTCCTTTGCCCATTCGTATCCGCCAAGATCATTAAAATAGTTTGCTACGGCATTTGGCTGTGCAGGCTCTGAATCGAAGGTGACATTTCCAACAATCCTACCGGACGAAGAAGACGATGAAGAACCTGATGAGCCGGAAGGCTTTTTACCACCGTTTTCAGCCTCATCTTCCATAAGATTTTTAAATGCTTTTTTGAACTCATCAAGAGAGCCTGTTTTTTTCATAAGCCCTTTATTTACTCTGCTCTTATCCTTAAGAGCGTTGTATTTTTTAAGATCAAGCTCAAGGAAATCGTTTTGTTCATTTAATATATCGGTAATCTCGTTATGATTTGAAACATTTTTAACAAGGGTGAGAACAGTTGTTTCGCCAAATATATCAATAAGCTTACCTGTTGTCAGATTTTCTGTTTTGAGAATCACATCAAGAATTTCGTCTTTGCATTCATCATATCGACTCATAAAGCAAAACTCATCAAATCCCGATGATTTTCTGTAAATCTCAACAAGTGCATCTGCTTCGTCGGCTTTTTCTGTGCGTGAAAGCATCACTGTGAGAGTTGCCATATCAAAAGCTGATTTTACATCATCAAGACTTTCAAAAATGTTGTCATACATTAACTCTCTCACATCGATAAGTTCTTTTGCAATATCAGAACGCAAGGTTTCGTCTTTTGCAAATACACTGTCTTCTTTTGCCATAAGAGGAAGATTTTCAAGAATGAAATCGCTATTGGCATCGGAGGTGGTATTCCACGAATTGATTTCTGCAATAAAATCGGTTATATCGCTTTCTTTTACCACATACACTGCCTTTTCATAAACCTGACTTACGCCATTTATTGTAACCTTTATATCACGGTAGCCCTTTTCTTTATCGTCAAAAAGGACAGTGCATCCAAAGGTGCCGTCTTCGGATATATTTAGTTCACGGTAATAATCAACCGTTTTTAAAAGCTCCGATGGACTTGTTACGGAAGAGAGCAGCGACAAATCATTGCCGCTTGGATAAATCATAACCGAAGCTTTACCCTCGGGATTTTCGCTTGACTCTCCCGAAATTGAAATTTTAAGATCAGATGTAAACTCTGCACTCTTAATAAAATCTGCATCATATACGCTCTGCAACAACATTTGTTCTGCGACTGCAGAATAACCGAGAGTGTTCATATTCTCAAAGCTATCCCAAAGATATGCTTCGACGGTGCAACTTTCACAATCGGGCTTTTCAATCTCAACTGTATATAACTGAAGTGCGGGGATTATCTCTATGTTTTTAAAATCGAGAGATAATATTTTGCCCGTTTCGTTGTCATATGCCGTAAGAATAAGGAGAGCGTCTATTGTTTCTTCAACATTTGCTTTAAGCTCTGCAGTGAGGGTGTAGCCGTTATCCGTCTTTTCGATATCAAAGATTTCGGAAGCTATTTTCACATCTGTTTCAAATGGGATTTCATCTGAAAGAGATGCGCCTTCAATGTCACATACACCTTCATAAAAGAGAGTGTATGAATAATCGGGACTCAAAGGTTCAGAGAGAATGAGTTCTACCGTTTTTCCACTGCATAAAACATCTTCAATCTGTACATCGCCGTCAAGGAAAAAGTTTCCGTTTTCACCGTTGGCTAAAATGTTTGAAAATTCAAGTGTTATTTTGTCTGTTCCGGGAGCAGTTTTTCCGCTTCCCACAGATGCAGATGTTCTTTCGAAGAATACACTTGTACCCCATTTTATTTCATCAATTATAATGTCTGTTGCAATTTCATCGGTTGAAGATATTTCAAAGCTTTTGAGCCCGGACAATTCAGCAGGCATTTCAAGTGTTGCAAAATCATTTTCATTATATATTATTACACTTATTTTTCCGCTTTTTACGGTAACAGACAGTGTTTCTGTGCCGTTTTCTTCAAAAGATGCACTTTCTTCACCGAGATTTAGTATGCCCGGTAAAACATTTACAGCTTGTGCATTTCCGTTTGCATCGGTAACTGTGATACTATACGAAGAATTTGTACAATCTTTGAGTTTCACACTGACATTTGAAGGTGCAATTTCCGAATTAAGAGTTTTCACAAGCGAAAGATTTTTGCCTTGGGATGAAACAAACTTTAATGCGCCGCCGGCTGAAACAAAACCATTATCAGTCCCAAGTTCGCCTTCAGATTCAAAGCCTTCGGGAACTTGTGTACCATCTGAAGATTCAAAGCCTTCAAAATTCTCCGACTCACTTATCACAGGGTAAATCCTTTCGTCGGTCGTTCCGTAAATATCAACATTGTCTATGAGAACCTTTTGATTTGCAATTTTATCAATCCAGAAAACGTAGTGGTTCTGTGATTTTTTCTGAGCATCATTTCGCTTTAGCTCAGGAACAGTCTTTTTCCATGTAAATTCTTTGTCACCGTCTCTTATCAACAGCTCATAGTATCCTGTGTTATAATTAAGACGGATGCTCACATCATACCATTTGTCTGTGGTGTAGGTATAATAGATATTATAGTTACCGCTTGCACAAAGCTGAAGCCTTGAACCGCCTGCGTAGAACTGTAAAACACGGTTAACCCCCGCCGAAGGAGTTTTGTCGGAGGAGGCACCAAAGATTATGTGCTGTTTCAGGTCACCTTCAAATTTAATTGAAAAGTTTGCTATAACACCTGTGACCTCCGGTGAAAAACCGTCGTGCTTAAGATACAGACTTGTTTGGTTTGTTCCTGCACCAAATGCGGCTACCTTGTTGCCATCATTTTCGGTAATAATCGGATTTTTTGTTGTCCAAACACCTTCACTTGCCAAAGAATCGTAGCTTTCAAAATTATCGGATATGCGATACTGCTTATCAGCCAATGCTGTGAATGACGAAAAAAGTATGCAAGCCGAAGTCAGTGCCGAAATAATTCTTTTTATTTTCATATAACTTTTGTCTCCTTTCATTTTAATTAATGAGCAGACTATTTCACCTGAAGTTTAAATTCGTATGTTTTATCGGATTTGTCATTAGCTTCAAAATCAACAAGATAAACCGTTGATTTTATGCCTGTGTTGTGTTCGGAAAAAATCTCCGTGCCAACACTTACATTATATTTATTTTGGTCAAACAAAATCTGACCAACACCATAGTCTACAAAGCCGTCACAAATTTCGGGTTTCAACTTGCTGACAAATCTTTCAACAAAAGATTCGGTTTTCTTGCTCGGATACAAAGTATCAACAAGCAAAACACCGTCTTCTTTCACTTCAAAGCGTCGGTTAAGCCTTTCAACAATGCCTTTTGTGTAGCTGTCTTCCATATCCATTTCAAAAACATTACCATCGACTCTGACATTTTTTGCTCTGTATTCAGTTCCTTCGTGCTGATACTCTCCGTTTATTATGGGAACACTGTGCCCTCTCGAGCTTGTCTCCAGGAACAAATAGCGCTTATCATACATAAAGGTTTCTTTTACATATTCTCCGCATCCAAGGTCTGCAAGAAAAGTCTCTTCACCAACAGTTATCATAAACGAACCGACATCATTATGATTGTGAGGTTCATCATTGTGGCCACCCTTTGCGGCAAAGCTGAACTTATCATTTTTGGAAATATACCAGCAGGCATTTTCAAAATAATCTGTGCCACGGCAAACACCTTCGGATTTGTAGTTCTCATCAAACCACAAAAGCTCACAGGCGGAATCCACATTTCCCTTCATGGAGCCGTATTTCAAATCAGGAAGAACAACTTCATCATACATAGACTTAAGGAAAGAAATTGTTCCGATATTGAAGTAATATTTTTCGCCACCGTCGGAAAATGAAACAACTTTTGAATCGGACATTCGCACCTTCTGAGGAAAGAGGGCAATTTTTTTGACCTTGGGATTTTTTAAATAATCAATTTCCCCTTTGGTATAAACCTTAAGAGCCTGGGCAAAAATCAAAAAATGAGTAAATCCGTATCTCCAGTATGCCATACCCTCCTGACAGCATCCGTCGTCTTCAGTGCCTTCAAGATAGTTATCAAGACAATTTATGAGTCTTTTTATATGACGATTTTTTTGTTCTTCGTTACCAAAGTACAAAACTGCCATTACACAACCTGCACTGCACACTGTTGCCCAGTTCATTTTGCGGTACTCCCAGAAATATTTCATATCTCTTTCGGGAGCCGGATAATAAAAACTCGTTATAATCTCTCCTCTGACGAATTTCGGAAAGATACGGCGGTTTATTTCGTAGTGCATACGGTCAAGGGTGTATTTTGGAAGTTTATCCCCAACACACATAACTATCTCTGCAAAAAGTCTCGCCGTCTCTGCCTGAAAAAGATCTACGTGTTCAACTGCAGATTGCGGTTTTCTTTCGGGCAAATCACTGTGTGCCGGAAGGCACCATGTATATTCATCACAAATATAGTTTATATAATCTACAAGGGGCATGAGATATTTTTCATCTTCGGTGAGCCAGTATGCCATCATAATATTGGAACAGTTGCGTCGTTTTGCAAAATATCCTTTTTCAAATACGATTCTGTTTCCGTTTTCATAAAACATGGTATAATCGCTCATTTTAAGAGCCGGAAAATCTTTGCCGACAGCTTCATCTGCATCTTTGATTATGCTGTCTATAAAAGGCTTTGCCGCCTCGCTTTCCATGAGTTTAATTCTTTTTTCAATCGGATTAACTCCATAATAAAAATCCATAATCATACCCTCTCTTTATTTGCTGAAAAATCTCACTTCTGTAATTGAATCGTAGCTGTTTACACTGTTGCCGTGGAAATAGAGACGGGCATACACAGCCTCTGCGGGTTCAAAGGAGAATTGTTCAAGTTCCTCGGTTTCACCGCTTGTAATTCCACCTTCTATAACGGTCTTCCAGTTAATGCCGTCTTCGGAGAGTAGCACATCAAAGGATTGTTTTCTTCCGTCAGAAAGTGCAGAATATACAGAGAATGCAACCGAACCAACTGTTTTTACACTTCCGAAGTCAAAATCAACATACTGGTCGCCTGTTCCTACCCAGCGTGTTGCCGGATCACCGTCAACCATATTTTCGGGAATGTTTTCTTCCTGGAAAATCTGGGACGCAGTCACGATGTATATGGGTAGTCCGCATTTATCGTGCATATTAAGCGGATTTTCGGGTCTGACAATCTGTTTTACATATTCAATAACAACACCGTATTCATTTTTGTTACCATTGTTATCGGTCACTTCAATTATTGCAGTACCGGGAATTTCGGCTATACCCTTAACATTGATATTGCCGTTTCCTGTTGCTGTCACCTTGGGAACGGAAGAACCGGCAGGAAGTATGCACTTGTATGCTGTTTCACCCTTTTCAAAGTTTTCGAGAGGTGAACCATTTAAGTAAATCATATCAAGCGTTGGCTTAACTGCCACCGGAGATTCTGTGAGTGTCCACTCGTCAAGAGACTTTTTAATGGGCATTGCCTTGTCAAAATCAATGTAAGGATATTCAAAATCCATAACAACCGAGAGCGAAAGCTCGGTGACATCAGTCATATGAATTGTGAGTTTTTTGTATTTTTTGTTGACCGATTTATCGCTTGTGGGCGATGTGGGCAAAAGTGCGGCATTCATAACAGTGAATTTTGCATCAACATTGGAATCTATGCGAAGGTGCATATCCTTGAGGTCACCCTTAAGAATTGCCGATTTTCCGTCTTCAGAAATCTCAATATCACAGGCAGTATGCATAAACCAGTACATTTCAGAGGGCTTATTTGCCTTTATTTCATCCTGAATTATTATACGGTCTCTGCCGTCGGTGAGGAAATAACCTCTCTTGGCACTTGTTGCATTTTCTTTGTAGTTGTTACTGAGGTCAAATATTGCATATGCTTCATCGTCGTCCGATTCTGTTTTTTCAAGTGAGCCGAGTGTTCCAAGTGCAAAACCGGGTGTGGAATCGGGATTGATAACAATAACATTATGACCTTCGGCTCTGTTTTTGTATTGATCAAACCATACACCGTCATAATTTGCCTTACCTATATCCTGTGCAAAACGTGTGCCATAGGCGTCTATGATGTATGAACCCATATCTGCCTGTGCATAGGTCATACAGTTGTCTGCGGTTGCCGCAAGATTGACACTGTTTTTAGACACAGGATTTGAACGGAACATAAACATTGTAAGACCGCCGGGGATTGAATATACCTCGTCCTTACTGGATGGAACTCCGGGAATTAAATATTCAGGTTCAATGTAGAGGAAATCCTGAAGTCCCATGCTTATTTCATCGTAGGTGTCAATTGCATAGGTACGAAGCTGTGCCATGGCAACATCACCTGTATAGGATGACATATAGTATGTACCGTTTGAGTTGGTATTGCCGTATGTCGGCTCAACATTACCAAAGTTAAATGGTGCAACGGTGCTGATAAATGATGCATTAAACTTCGGGAACTCTGTTACACCGGGCATATCCATCAAACCATAGGTTGTGCCAAAGGTGTTTTCGAGGGAGCTGAATGCATTTGCCATGCAAAGAAGCATCCAGTTGTTATACATGGGACCTTCCGTCCACACGCCGTCGGGTGCAAGATAGCGAAGTGCTTTGCCCCAGTTTTCAAGACCATAGGAAATGATTTTGGATGAAAGATCAGGTTCTTCGTCGGCAATTGCCATAGCACCCACTAAAGCACCATCATTACATACCCACACCCAGTTGTGGGGAGCGTCGCCAAGTGTTGTCCAATAGGTTGAACGGCTTCTGCCGTTTTCGTGGAAATAGGTATATTCACCGGTGTAGTCTTCCATTGCAACATTAAGGCCTTTTTCAATAAGACCTTTCTTGATTGTTGCTCTCTGCTCGGGAGTCATATAATTATAAAGCCAATCATATCCTATTCCAACAGCCAAACTCATTTCGGCAGTGTCAAGTCCGCGATATGGATACCAATCGGGGAAGTTTACGACAGCATTGAGCTGTTCATAGGCTTTCTGTGCATAAGCTTCATCCCCTTCCATAAGATAGATGAAAGCAAGAAGGGGTATACGGCTTCGTGCCGACTGAGAAATAGCAAGAATGCCTGCGTAGCTGTCTGCTTTATAAACATAGAGTGATTCCGAAAGAGCTTTTGTTGCCGATTTTTTCAGTGCATCGTAGAAGGCTTTTATTTCCGAATTTGTCTGTATATAGTTTTTGAGGACGTTAATTCTTTCCTGATTCACAAGAATACGCGGATGAGAAAGTGTTTGTGATGTGATATCCATATACACTTCATCGGCAGTGGGTTCATCACAGCACATTTTGTAAGTCAGTTCTCTGAAATATGCAATATCTGATGTGTCGAGTGCAAAATGATTTTCTCTTGAACCAATAACAATCAGACCGCTTTTATCATAGGACACCTTGTATCCGAAAAACTCTGCTACTTTTCTAACCGGTACATAGAGAAGATCTTCATAATATGAAAATTCACCTTCATTTAAGGTAAGGCTAACTTTTCCGTCTGATATTATAACGGCGCTTCCCGTCTGTTCGGATGTGAGCTTGAGTGAATTCAAGAAAATATCGCAAGGAACACACGCTGAACCGCCAATATTTTTTGTTATAATATTTCTGTTTGATTCATCAAACTTCTCCACCTTGCCGTTTATGGCATAGGTATCCTGATTGAGATAAAAACACAAAGTAGAATTCATATATTTTTCCATAACCGATTCACTTCCCATAAGCTGCACATCCGAAAGAGCCGATTTGTTGATAACAAATTCAGGAGCACTTGCATTATATATTGCAACATTATCAAGATAATATATGGGGTTATTTCCATCATCGGTGCACTTATCTATGTTATAGCGAATCCAGCCGATTTTGGAAAAGTTAGTTCCGAGACTGACATTTTCTGCAATAAGTTTATGATTTACATATACATCGGCACATCGGTCAGCAAATTTTATGTTTAATGCAACTTTATAAAACTTGCCGGTCATAAAACGATAAAGAGAAGAGCTGTCACCAACCGAGAAATTTCCGCTTTCACTTACCTTAGCAAGAAAAATTGTGTAGGCAGTGCCTTTTACTGTGTTTTGGGTGTGAACACTGAAATATCCGCTACCCTGTCCGTATCTTTCCATCATTATGTCAAACTCAAATATTGTGTTTTCTTTGCCGTCAAAAAATCCTGAAGGCGGAGTGTAGTGAGCAACAGAGTTGGTGAAACCGGTGCTTTGAATTTTAACGCTTTTGTTGCCGCTATCGGGAACATCGGCAATAGTTATTTCATCTTTGTTTTTTACACTGAGATAGTCAAATCCGGATGGTTGTGCGCCTGATTTGTCCGAATCGAAATTGAGACTCAGAGCATAATCGGGGATTTCCTTCTCTTCTTCGGCACTAAAAGCTAAAGTACCCGAAAAAACAAATGATAATGACAAAATCATGGATACAATTCTTTTCATAATTAAGCACATTCCTTTCACAATATATTTTAAGTAATATATATAAGTAAACAAATACCACTCAACTATATTATACAACCTCAAATTGAGCCAATCAATACAAGAACTTTGCGTAGAACTCCACATAAATTTTGGTTTTTTGTGTGTATTGACAAATTAATCGTCATTGTGGTATCCTAAAACAAGAGTAAACTATGGAAAGGAGAGATATTATGGATTGTTTTGTAATGTGTGAATATGCATCGGATACCGAAGCTAAAAAAGCAATTCTTTCGCAGTATATGAACGGAATTAAGCAACAACTTCGCACGTCCCGTCACAGGCTTCGTGAAATTGATGAAACACAGATTCCGGAAGTTATAGAATATTTCGAAAAAATTCAAAAGCGCCCTGTTGTGATTATTGTCAGTCTCTCCGCAATGTGGCTTGAAAACTGCCTGGACATTCTTCATTCTTTTAATGTTTATGCTCTTTTGCTCACTCCCACTGCCGACTCTCCCATCTACAAAAACACAAGCACGGTGTCCTTTGACGAGGGTGAAGCGGTTAATACGCTTTGCAGATATTTTGCGCAAAACGGCATCCAAAGGGTTGCATATTTCGGATATGATCCGAATACTCCTGCTCACGGCGTTCAGTACAATGCTTTCAAAAAATGCAAAACACGATTTAATTTTCAGGATATACACCCCTACTTTGACTGCTATTCCAATTACGGCAACATTGACAAATGTGCAAGAGTATTTTTCAGCCGTTATGAAGATTATGAGGCGGTTATATGTTCAAATCCCGACTGTGCCGTTAAGCTTTTGCACGACATGAAAGCTCTGGGCATAAAGGAAAACCGTCTTCACATTGCATCGGTGGGCTCTTCTGAGCTGAGCAATGCGATTACACCAAAAATCACGAGCTACAATTTTGACTCTGCCCTTTGCGGACAAAAGGTTGTAAAATTATATAAAACTCTTGTTAACAATCCCGAAATTTCGGTTCTTTCGGCACGGACATCGGGAACTCTTTCCATAAATGAAAGTACGGGATTCATGCCTTTTAACAACACTGCGACATTTTCTCCTCATCAGGCTTTTACATTGGTTCATCCCACATATATTATTTCAGGTGATGACGAAATTGACACAATAACACGAATTGAAAATCTGCTATGCAGAAGTGATGTAATAGACCGTGAATACATTGAACTGTTGATAAATGGAAAAGAAACAAAGGATTTTGCGGAAAAACATTTTATAAGCGAAAATACATTAAATTACAGAATAAAAAATATGTGCAAAACCCTCGGTGTGAGTTCACGCAAGGAATTGCAGAAAACGCTTGTGGCATGGATGACATAATTATTATAAATTCATATGCTTTTGGCACTGTCATGAGACTATAAATATATTTTTGGTTGTTACATTAAAAACGTAGATATTAAAAAATACAGTACATATTTAATATTTAAAAGAAAACCCGGGAAGATAATCGAATCCACCCGGGTTATGTTTTTTATAATCAATCTTTTTTAATCACCTCATCAAGACGTTTTTCGCAAAAATCGAGAAAGTCAAGCCAGATTTTGCTGTCAATAAACTTGTTTTCGCCGCCTGCAAGAAGGATTTTACCTTTTGTTTCGGTATCGTTGTTCCACACATGGTTTCCCAAGAACACATCAACCTTTTTCTCTCTGAGCTTGCAAAGGGATTTTCTGTAATCTTCTCTGCAATTATCATAGTCAAATTTTCCTTTTGCAAGAGTGTTTGCCCCTGCGCCGCCAAAGGTGCCGACTTTGTAGACTTTGCCGTTTTCTTCGGTTTCGAAAAAGAGCGAAATTGTGCCCTCGGTGTGTCCCGGGGTTTCCACAACCTCTATTTTGGTGTTCCCAAGTTCAACAACATCACCCTCCTCAAGCAAAACATCCGCTTCAAAATATTTTTTGAGTTTTTCGGCATCCTTTTTGCCGATGAAGGTTTTTGCCCCGGTGAGATGCACAAGCGGTGCCGTTGCTTCGGTGTGGTCACCGTGCCAGTGAGTGTGAATGATATATTTTATATCATAGGGATTAAAGCCCAGCTTGTAAATCGAATTTATGAGCAAAAAGAGCGTATCGGCATAGCCGGTGTCTATGAGAATGAGACCGTCACCGGTGTCGATGAGATGGGATGATGCAGGAATTGTGCCTACATAATATACATTTCCGATTATTTTGAAGGGTTCCATTGCACCCTCGTAGTGATTTGCAAATGATTTTTTTCCAAACATGTCGCACCTCTTTAAGTATTAATAAATTAATTATATAACATCTAAAAGAAAAAATCAATACCCGCAATAATTTGCATATACTGTATTATTGGAGGCAGGCTATGAACAGTATAAGCAATGAAACAAAACTCAAAGCCAATATTCAGGCAATATACATTACATATCTGTATCTTTCGAAAAAGGTAATTGCAAAAAACGGCGAAACTCTTTCGGTTTTGTGTGAAAGACTTGAAGAAAACCGCAAAGCAAACCGTGATAAATGGAGCAAAAGAGAAATAAAACAGCTTAAACAACTGAAAAGCGCAATTGAACGCATGGGTTATGCGGCAAATTCAAAATTACAAATCCTTGCATATCTGCCAAGCGGAATGACGGCATGTGTGTTTGAAAACCAGTTCGGTGAGCTATCCTTTGTTTTCAAAGGTACCGGAGACGGCGAATGGGCAGATAACGGCGAAGGACTGACAGGATATGAATCGGAAAATACATATATAACCTATGAAAGCATGGCAAGCTCAAAGTTTGAAACTTCAAAAACGGACTATGCCACAAGGTCTCAGGCAGAAGCTTTCAATTGGTTCAACTGCGTTTTGTCATTTGTGTCATCTCCAAAAAAGATAATCGTTTCGGGACATTCCAAAGGAGGAAACAAAGCGCAGTTTATCACTCTACATTCACCATATGCGGACGAATGCTACAGCTTTAACGGGCAGGGTTTTTCACCGGAGGCGGTAAAAAGCTTTGAAAAAAATCTTGGACCGGATTTTGATAAGCGACGTTTGAAAATGCATGGAATTTGCGCAAATGACGATTATGTAAGTGCATTGGGAAAACGAATAATTCCCGATGAAAACATGCATTTTTTTGAGTCGGAAAACGGTATTCACGGTATTGATGCAATTTTGAACAAAACGGGTGCCTTGAGAGACGAAGTTCCCAAAAGCAGATTGTCAAAATATGCAGAAAGCATTTCAGATGAATTTTTGTCATTAAGCCCCGGTTTTAGAAAAATTGCCGCATCACCGCTCATGAGTATGTTTGAAAAGTATTTGGGAAACGGAAAACCAATAAATATGTCAAATGAAGAAATCATCGGTGCAATAGCCGTAAGTGCAAAAATATTGTTTAAGGGATTGAAAAATGCAAATTGAAATTTATCAGTGAGTTTAACACAAGTGCGAAAGGCTCCCTTGTGTAAAGGGAGCTGTCACGAAGTGACTGAGGGATTGTTAAAAGATAAACTCTCAATCAAGCACAAATACTGCAATTGAGGCAGTTTGTTACAATCCCTCCACCGCTTACGCGGTCCCCCTCCCTTTACACAAAGGAGGCAACGCACTGGTGTTCATTTCATCTTCAAACAGCTCGATAAATTTCAACTTATCGCATCAGCAAGATTTATATTTCCCGTCTTTTCCGTCACGGTTCACCTTGCCCCAATAATTCATATTCCATTCATCTTCCATGTGCTCGGCTTCCCAGCGCGAAAGCATCACAGTATTATCAAAAAAGTGACTTGCGCTGAAGAATTGATGATTTTCATCTTTGACAATTTCTTCGGCAATAACTTTGGGAATGTAATTTTCAAGGCTTTCCCATGCAGGGCTTCCCTTTTTCATGCGAAATGCCGTGCCGTCATCACAAAGCTGATATATAATCTCATTTTGGGCATCATACAAATATTTTACAAATACATCCTTATACAGCCCCACAAACTCCCAATATGCCCCTTCGCATTCCTTGCAAAACTGCATGTCATACAAAGCATCCTGCACACCGCCGTAATACCACGCCTGTTTTTCCTTTGGAGCATTGAATCTCTCCCAGAGCTTGTCACCGATGTCTTTGTAATCCCGTGCAATGCTTCGCAAATTGGAAAGCTTGTCTGCCATAATAAGCATTTTGACTCTTTTATCCGCCTTTTCAAGCTCCGTAATTGTGTGAGATTTTCGTTCCTGCCATGTTTTTGATTTATCCTCTGAGTTGGATGCAACAAGCATTGCCACATCTTCACCAAAACTCTTTCGGATATCATCCAATGTTGCTTCGGTATCTTCAACAGTGTCATGCAAAACCCCTGCAATCATGAGATTTTCATCTGCTTTCATGCTACAGAGTATTCCCATTACCTCCAGCGGATGAACAATATATGGGATATCCGTTCCTTTTCGAAGCTGACCGGAGTGCATTTTTGTGGCAAACACAATTGCCTCATCAAATTTTTTATTTTCTATTTTCATTTTGTCATCTCTCCTTTCATGCTTATTGTATCACAAAATTTATTAACCGGGTCGCTCGAAAAGCGACAAATAAAATTCAAGTCTGTATTATATATACAAAAACCGAACATGAAAAATCATGTCCGGTCAATTTGTTTAAAGTAAATGAGCTCTCAGTTCATCGGGAGTCTTTGCACTGAGATATGCCGGTGCAACATCAAACACTGTTTTGCAACCGCTCATGCCCTCTTTGTTCATGCGATATGCCGCTCTTGCATAGCAAACAAGCACGGAAGCTGTGAACTCCGGATTGGAATCAAGCTTGAGGCTATATTCAATGAGATGTGAATGCTCTCCATTTGCACCTGTTTTCCCACTGCGGATAACAAAACCGCCATGGGGAATGCCGCTGTGGTCACGTTTCATTTCGTCCATGGAAATGAAATGAACAATTGTATCATAATCGGCAAAATAGTTGGGCATGGTTTTTATCTCATTTTCAATTTTTGCCTTATCTGCTCCATCTTCAACCACAACAAAACATTCTCTGAGATGTTTTTCACGGGTTGAAAGCTCGGGGTTTAAACCGCTTCTTACAGCAGAAAGAGCTTTTTCTATGGGAATTGTATACTGACGTGCATCCAAAACACCGTCTATGCGTCTTATTGCATCGGAGTGACCCTGGCTGACACCCTTGCCCCAGAAGGTGTAGTCCTTACCGTCGGGAAGAACTGCCTCACCGTAGAGACGGTTGAGGGAAAACATACCCGGATCCCACCCAACGGAAATCATTGCAATTTTGCCCGATTCTTTTGCAGATGCATCAACATTTGCAAAATGCTCGGGAATTTTTGCGTGGGTATCGAAACTGTCTATAACATTGAAATTTTTTGCAAGTTCGGGAGTCTGAACGGGCAAATCGGTGGCACTGCCGCCACAGATAACCAAAACATCAATGTCATCTTTATATTTTAATATATCATTCATGGAATATACTTTTGTGGAATCAAAAACAGTCTTCACTGTTTCGGGTGCTCTTCTCGAGAACACACCAAAAAGCTCCATATCGGAATTTTGAGCCACACTGCACTCAACACCCCTGCCGAGGTTGCCATAGCCTGCAATTGCAATTTTTATCATCAAACTCACTCCTCATAAAATTTTCTTAATATATTTTTATTATAAACCCTGCATACATTTTGTGTCAATTAACAGATAATCTAAACATAAAAATATCAGAAGTTATCTTTTTATACAAATTTTTTATCTTCGTATATCACACGGGTTGCAACCAAAGAATTTTTTGAAAATGCGATTAAAGTTACGAATACTTCCAAAACCTGTTTCGTAGGCTATCTGACTGATGGGGAGTGATGTCTGCTCAAGCTTTTGCTTTGAAGCATATGCCCTCATGGAATTTATTATTTCCGAAAAACCCGGCTTACCGTCAGAGTTCAGCACACGGCTCAGGTGAGACGGAGTCACGCCTGCATGAAAGGCGGTTTTCTTGAGATTGATATTTTCAGTATAATGCTCGGATATGTAAACAATGGCTTTGCGGTAGGTATCATATTCAAAAACATCAACATCTTTAAGACAGCAATGTCCAAGGAAGTCGGAAAGAGCACAATATATCAAAGCTTTTTTTCTGAAATCATCGGCATATTCCGATTGAGCTATTTCCTCGATAACAATACGTTGGGCATTTGAAAAAGCAGTATACCCCGGTTCAAAAACCTTTCCTCGTAAAATCTGTCTATATTCGGGGATGTATTCAGGCGGACAGGCAATGATAAAAACATCGCTTTTACAATTTGTGTGGTAGCTGTGAATTTCATACGGCATAATAAAGGCAACCGAATTTTCTTCAAGTGTGAAGATGTGCTCACCAACCGACACAGTAAGGTTTCCGCTCAAAACAAAAACAAACTCAAAGTGGCTGTGAACATGAAACGAGTGATTTATGTCATCAGTTCTTATGCAACAATAATAATCGGATATGCCTCTTTCAGGGTTTATGGAATAAAACATACAATGCCTCCCGACATCAATATTTGTCCACAATTATATATCATATTTCTTGCAAAGTCAATCTAAAGTGACTATAATACCTTTTGAGGTGAGCTTATGGGTTATTTGTTAATGCTTTTAAACTGTTTTATGGCAGGAATTTCAACTGTAATGTCGAAAAATTATGTCACAAAAACCGCTTCTTTCAAATCATCAAAAACAATATATATTCTTCTTGCTCATCCGCTGGCGGCAATATATTTTTTCATTATGTCCGGCGGCAACGTTCCGCTAAACTCTGCAACGCTGTTATTTTCAACTTTTTACGCATTTTCTTGTCTCATATCAGTCATCATATCACTTAAGGCTTATGAAAAAACGAATCTCATATATATGTCTGTTTTCTCAGGTGCAGGTGCAGTTATTGTGCCTTTAATTGCAGAATTGATTCAGAAAACTCATTTCACAACAAGCATTTATTTTTCCGTTGTCGCAAGGCTGATTGCTGTTGGGGTGCCTTTGTTTTTTTCATCATCCGTTGACAAAAAGGGACTTGGAATTTGCATAGCGATGTTTTTTTCGGCAGGAGCCGGCGGAATAATACCAAAACTCTACGCTCAAAGCAGTGCAGTAACAACCAATGAAAGCTTTTGTTTCTGGACAAATATTATTATTTTGCCAATAGTTTTTTTGATAATTATGATATCAAATGACCGCAAAGAAATTCTTTTTGACATGAAAAAAATGAAGCCCAAACACTACGCACCAATTTTTATTTGTACGGCAATAAGCAATGTTTCGAGCATTATTATGCTCCATGTGCTTACTCTGGTTGATGCAACCGTAAGAGCTGTTTTTGTTTCATCTGTTGGGATGTTGGTTACATCAATAATATCTGTTTTTGTGTTTAAAGAAAAATTCACAATAGTACAGCTGATAAGTATCGTTTTTTCTCTTGCAGCGGTGGTACTAAGTGTGTTATAATACAAATATCTCTATATATTTTTGATACGGAGGAGTCTTTATGAGTATCTTTGAAGCAGGTCAGAAAATTATTTTCGAAAATTTTTATGTAAGATATGAAATTTCAGTTGAGGATGCAACGGTTATAAACATCATCGACAAAGTCAAAAATGTGTCAATAAAATCCGAAAACACAAACTTTTTCTATTTTATTGATGAAGACAAAGAAACCGTTCATGTTCCCACAGCTATGTTTTTGGTGGGCGACATCCTCACGGTGAGAACAAAAGCCGGCAACTTTTTTGTAGAAGTAACAGAATGTGACAACTATTTCACTTTTGAAATAACATCCGCACTTCCCACAACTGCATATAAGCTTGTTATGGCACATGCAAAATACGCCTATGACATGGAAGATAAAAAAGGCATTAAGGCTTGCGGAATATCACTCTCATACCCGGCAAACCCTTGCTATTTTCCCGATTGCAAAGCAAAAGAAACCAAAGCCGAGGTTCTTTGCAAAATGGAAAATACAAAAGCAAAATATGCTCTTGTTGCAGCTCCCATCGAAAAAATTAAAGGCATTTTAAAAACTGCATGCAACACAATTGACAAAGAAAACGGTTTTTACACACGAATCGGCGGTGCATGGGGACGCGATGCCGAAGTAAATTTTCAAAACTGTATTATTGAAGAGAATTCCGAAATTAATTATCTAAAAGAAAACATGCCATTCTACAAAAGTCTCGGTGTAAATCAAATCGATTTTCACAAGGCGTTCGGTAATTTCTGTCAGGGCGATTTTACGTATATAAACTACAAAGATGCAAAGGATTTTAAAGATACCGCCGTAAAATATCTTGCCGAAAACGGAATCTCTTCGGGTCTTCACACCTACTCTCACTACATAGACTACAATTCCGAAGTCATTATGTCGGTTCCGAAATGGCAAAATCAGATAGGAATTTTGGGAACCTATACCCTTTCGGAAGGCGTGAGCGAAGATGCACTCTTCTTGCCTACCATTGAATCAACAGCCAACATTTCGGACAATTTCGGCTTCTTCTCCCGTAACACGGAATATGTTCTGATCGGTGACGAAATCATAGAATTTGAAAACGCACCAAACGGATTTAAGGTTAAACGCAGAGGCTGCTGTAAAACAACCCCGAAATCATACAGAGAGGGTTCAAAGATTTATCACCTTGATGGTTACTATCAAGGATTTTGCCCCGTGATTGGCTCCGAGCTTTTCTTCCATGTGGCAAGAGAAACCGCAAAGGCATACAACGAGGGCGGCTACAGCTCGATTTATCTCGATGCTCTTGACGGAATTTCAAAACACTGCGACGACCCAAGCGAGGTACAATATTATATGGCGGCATTTGTGTGCGAAGTATTGAAGTACTGTAAAAAAGAGCCGCTTCTTGAAGCTTCTTGTCACTACCCCATTCTTTGGGCTTCAAGAGGAAGAATCGGTGCATGGGACACCTGCAAGCAAGGTTTTACACTATGGAATAATCACCACGCTGAAAGCAATAAGCTTCACATAGACAGATATTCCGCTCCAACAATGGGCTGGTATGATTTTTATCCCACAGATGAAGATTCAAAAAACGAAACCGTTAAATATCAGCACACAAACGACGTTGAAACTATGGGGAAAATTTCACTTGTTAACAACTTCAGCATGGTGTATAACGATTTGAAATATGAACAGTATAAAAAGATTCCTGCCATGCAGAGAAATATTGCCATATACAGAAAATACGATTCACTTCGTATGTCAAAATATTTTTCCGAAAGCTACCTCGAAAAAATCAAAAATTCAAAATATGACTGTCATCTCACCGAAACCGAAAACGGTTTTGAATTTGTTGAAAAAGTTTTTAGTGCAAAGAAATTGTATGATCTTTCTGATACACAAAGAAACACCGTAACCTTTGAGAATCCTTTTAAAGCCCAAACCCCATTTATTCGTATTGAAGCAGGTATGTCGGCTGTTTGCAAAAAAGGTTCAAATGTGCTCAAAGCAAGCGAAACGGCAAACGTCTGCAATCAGATGATTGAAAAGGAATTCAAAAACCCAATCGACTTGTCACAAAACAGAGTGCTTGCCGTGTCGATTAAAGGTAACAGCAAAAAAGGAACTATCGCTATAACCCTTGGATGTGCAAGTCACAGAGGAGTTTTGCGTTTCTACATTGACACCGATTTTGAGGGAGAAAGAAAATTCCTGCTTGCAGAATCTCACAACGGAGAGCGTCTTGATTTGCCCTTTGACTATCCTGACCACCCCACCTACCCGGGTAACTATTTTGTGGGCAGAGACCCATACCATTATCATACAACAAATTCTGTTACAGTCGAAAGCTGCGGTGATGTTTCGGGTGTTGAAATGTCTGATATCAAAGCATATTCACGAATCGAAGAAGTCATTGTTAACCCGTCGGTTACAACAGACTTTGGCAAAATCGTTTTTGAATGTAACTTAAGAAGCGGAGAATATCTTGAATTTGACGGCAAGTGTGCAAAACTTATTGACTTTGCCGGAAACGAAAAAGAAGTCCCCTTCAAGGGCAAAATCAAAACTCCCAAAGGTGAATTTGATGTAAATGTTTCAAGCGAGTCTAAAACCAAAAACACCCTCAATGCAAAATTAACTCTCGGATTTGAAGGTAAAATTATTAAAAAATAAAAAATACTGCAATGGAATTAAAGCGCTTTATCATTACATTGAAATATTTTACTTTCACACATGTATGTTGCAAACAGTGAAACGTTTGGGTTTTTCAAAGATGAAAACGCACCTTTGAAAAAAGACTTCGGATATGTAGGAAGCTTTGTTATTTAAACGCTAAATGCGTGTACCGTAAAAACTAAATTTGTTTTTACGGTACACGCGTTTTATTTTATGAAACTGCCACCAATCATAACTTTTTTCACATTAAACCAGTCATCAACAAAAACCAGGTCAGCTCGCTTTCCAATGTCAATTGAGCCGATTTCAGCATCCATTGCGATTGCTTTTGCAGGATTGGTCGATGCCATGAGAAAAGCCTGAGCAATTCCGCAGTTTGTGGAGCACATTATGTTTCTGCATGCCTGATCCATGGTAAGTCTGCTTCCCGAAAGAGAACCGCAATCATCAAAATTCAAATCATCAATGTGGGCAAATTCTTTCGGAGTTGGAGTTGCATTATGGATATTGTCTGTTATCAGAATAACTTTTTCGACACCCTTGCAGTGAAGAATGAGCTGTTGAAGCTCGGAATGCACATGAATTGAACATGAATCGCTAATTAATTCGGCATACATTTCACTCTCTTTGAGGCAATATTCATCAGGTCCGTAGCCTCGTGTGCCCAAAGGGACATCTCCCCTGCCCGTAGCATTCATGGCATGGGTGAGAATTTTCGGGCGGAATTTGCCGAGTTTCCTTATTTGAATTGGTGTCGCTTCGCTGTGTCCAATTGCAAAAACAACATCGGGATTCACCTTTCGGGCATAGTCCATAAATTCTGTTATGCCCTCTCTCTCCGGTGCAACAACCCACACCTTTGCATCTTTTCCTGCTTCATCAACAATTTTAGCATAATCATCTTTGGATATAGGGTGTCTCCACGGATTAATGTGAGCATAGGCCCCGTATTTCACATTTATGTATGGTCCTTCCATATACATTCCCTTAATGCTCGGACACTCTTTCATTGCCAATCCTATTGTTTTTGCCGCACAGACATATTCCTCACAGTTTAACTCATACGGAGGTGATGGCAAAATGCTTGTTTCACCGTGTGAAAGCAAAAACGCGGCAACCTTTTTGGGATTATCCCAAACATTATATCCGCCGCCACCATGAACATGAATATCCACAAATCCCGGTCCGACATATGCACCGCATACATCTATGCATTGTGCATCATCCGGAATTGACACTTCTTTTTTTGTTCCAAACTCCTTTATTATTCCATCATCGGTTATTATTACTCCATTACGGATAATACCGTTTTCCAAAACCACATGGGCGTTTTCAATTGCTGTTTTCATTTTATTTCTCACCTTCTGTCAATGCTTTTTTTCGGCATTGCTTTCTGAATTCGTTTGGTGTGCATCCTATTTCGTTTAAAAACAGTTTATAAAATCCGTTATAGGACTTATACCCTGCCTTCTCGGCAATGTCCTCAACGGACATATCACTGTTTGACAGATAATACATTGCCGATTCAAGGCGAATTTTTTTGACAAAAGCTTTAAAATTCATTCCCATTTCTTTTTTAAAAACCCGCTCGGTTTGTTTTACACTTAAAAAAAGCGCATCTGCAAGGGATTTAATGCTTATGTCGGTATCATAATACTCATTGACAAAATCCTCAATCATAATTCGCCTGATATTTCGTTCGGTGTGACTGTCGGAAATGTTTAGCCCTTCATCTCTTTGTTCATATTTGCCCGAGATTTCTTCAAGAATGTTTAGCATAAGAAGTGAAAATGTAAGTGATGCTCTCTGCTCTGAAAAGCTGCCGTCCGACTGAAATGTGGTCAGCAAAATTCCAAGCTCCGACAAAAAATTTTCGGCATTTTCAATTTTTCTGATTTTATCTATTTTCTCAAATTCCGAAGTGAAAACTTCGTACATATCTGTTTTGGTTTTTCGTTTTGTTTTTTCAAAGGAGAAACAAAACGTTGATTTAAGATGTTTATCTGTTTTGGGGATGGTTGTGTGAATCACATTTGGCGAAACAACGCAGGCATCATTTCTTTTGAGATAAATCCTCTCGGACCCGACATCAATGACCGATTCACCCTCATGCACAAAGTGAAATTCAAAGCTGTTGTGACTGTGAGTTGATGAATATGCATCTTCATGATAGAACATTCCGCCAAACATGCTTATGAATATTTTCACATTTTCAATTTCAGCCACAAGTTTGAACTTACGGGGTACAATTTTCACATTTTAACCCTCCCTGCATTATCATTTAATTAATTATATATCAAATCCTGCACAGATGCAACACAAAGTTTCCAAAAGAGACTTTTTATTTTCAAATTTGTCCAAGTTGCTCGTTTACACAAAAGACATATAAGTGTTAGAATTATAATGAATTAATTTGGTTTAAACCCATGAAAGGACTGAACAACATGAAGGATATAAAGATTGCAATGCTTGGCATGGTTGACCAGAACGGACATCCATATTCGTGGAGTGCCATGTTTAACGGCTATGACAAAGAAGCAATGGAGGATTGCGGCTATCCCGTGATACCCCGTTATCTTGAAAAGGAACCTGACGAAAATTTTGGCATCAGAGGTGCAAAAGTAACTCACATTTGGACAGACGATCCGGCTGATGCAATAAAGGTTGCAAAAGCTTCAAAGATTGATAAAATCGTTGAAAAGTGTGAAGATGTTATCGGCAATGTTGACGCAGTAATTATCGCCACAGACAAAGGCTGGGAACATGTGTGGAGAGCAAAACCCTTTGTTGAAGCAGGACTTCCTGTTTTTATCGACAAACCGCTTGCAGATAATGTTGAAGATCTAAAAACATTTATCGGCTGGGTTAAAAACGGAGCAAAAATCCTCTCATCAAGTTCACTGCGTTATGTTAAGGAATACATCCCCTATTATCTTTCAACAAATGAGCTTGGAGAGCTTCGTTACATCAACATGACCATGAACAAATCTTGGGAACGCTATGGTATTCATGCACTTGAACCTGTGTATCGCATTACAGGTCCGGGATATGTGTCGGTTCAGAACACAGGCGATGAAAATAACAATATTTTACATCTTGTGCACAAAAACGGAATCCATGTAAACCTTGCACTCATCTATGATATGGCAGGCTCACAGCTCAAGATTGTCGGAACAAAGGATTCGGTTTGTGTTCCCATGAAAGACAGCTTTTATGCTTTTAAAACACAGCTTACCAAATTTGTTGATTTTGTTGAATACGGCACAGAGCCATATCCTTTTGACGAAACAATTGAACTTATGGAAATAATCATTGCAGGCATAAGAAGCCGTGAAGAAGGCGGAAGAAAGGTTATGCTTGAAGAAATCAGAAAAGAGGTAGAAGAATAATGAACATGAGAAAAAGTAAGGTTATTAAAAAGATTAAAGAAGGCAAGGTTGCATATTCATTCAAGCTCAACCTCAACGAACCCAGAGTTGCAGAGCTTGCGGCAATGAGCGGAATTGACTGCTTGTGGATTGATATGGAGCATGTTCCCTCCGACTACAGCATTTTGGAAAATATGATAAGAGCCGCCAAAATTTATGACTGTGATGTTATGACAAGAGTTGCCAGAAGCGGAAAATATGCCGACATCATTCGTCCTCTTGAGGCAGATTCCACAGGCATTATGGTGCCTCACCTCATGAGCCTTGCAGAAGCAAAGGAAATTGTGTATTATTCAAAATTCCATCCAATCGGCAGAAGACCCCTCGACGGCGGAAATGCTGACGGTAAGTTTTGTCAGGTTAACGAAAATGACTACATCAAGCAGGCTAATGAAGAACGTTTCACGGTTATTCAGATTGAAGACCCCGAACCCATGGTAGAACTTGAAGAAATTTGTGCACTTCCCGGCATTGACATGATTTTCTTTGGACCTGCAGATTTCAGTCAGGGCATGGGAAAACCGAATGCATTTAATGATGAAGAACTCATAAAAGCCAGAAAGCTCGTTGCTAAAACCGCAAGAAAACACGGCAAAATGGCAGGAACCGTTGGCGGCCTTGCCAACAAGGATTCCCTTGCCGAGGAAGGCTTCAACTTTATTAATGTTGGTGCAGATGTTATTGCACTGGGTCAGTATTTTAACAACATCATATCTCAGCTTTAATATTATATACATACAACAAATCAACGGGAATGCAAAGCTTTGGCATTCCCGTTGATTTATTTATTGTTTACTTTTTACTGTTGCAATCTTCCTGTTGCAATTCCTCTGTATTCAAGCATAAATGCTTCGGCAGTAGACATCATAGATAATGTAACCATGTCGTTTTTATAACTCAACACAAAAAGTCCATTACCGAAATATTTATCAATAATCTGAACCTTTATTCGAAGTTTTTTATCTTCTGCCCAGTCTGCCGATGCGGCGCATTCATAAAAATTGCCGGGTGCAAACACTGTGCCCACTTCGTCGGAATATCCCTCCTCGGGAAATTTCCCGAACTCATTGTATCCGATTCCGAAAACCAGTTCTTTTTCGCCCTGCTTGTTTTTGTAGCAAAGTGTACCCTTTTTCCCTTCAAAGCTGAGCTTTATATATTCGATGTTCATTGGATTCTCATCAAGAATATAGGTCTTATCGTTTATATCCTTAATGAATGGATTGTCTCTCACCTCTTCGAGAGCAAAAAGCTTTGCACTTGCCATATATTTTTTTAATTCCGCAAGGGAGCTTTCATCCTCGGACATAGGTTCACCAAGATTTGGTATTATAGACTTATACAATTCGTGATAAAGAATAGGTCTTGTTGCGGTGTTACCCTGGTTGTCCGAATTAATAATAAAAATAAAATCGGTTTCAGTGTCACATATGGCAAACTGATCCCCCATACCCACAAAAGCAAATCCGTCACGAGGGGCTTTCCATATTTGATAACCATAGCCGTAACCGCCATAACCGCCCATGTGACCGTTCAGATTGTTGCATACCTGTCTTTTGACGGCATCCTCGATAAAAGAAGACTTCATATATTTTTTGCCGAGCCACTCGCCCTTGTTCATGACAAAACGGGCAAAAATAAGAAGATCCCTTGCAGTGCACATTACGGCAGAATCTCCCCAGGAATATCCGCCGGGAGCCTTGAGTGAATAGGCATCTTTTGAAAATCCTATTTCGCACAGGGCTTTTTCTTTGAGATATTCGAGAAACGGTTTACCTGTGACCTTTTCAACAATGGCACCAAGCATAAAAGAAGCCGGGCTGTCATAATGAAAAAGTGTTCCGTTAACCTTGGTTGGATTTGATTCAAAATAAAGATTACATCTATCATCTTTCACAGAACTGAACCAGTCTATACCCTCGCTAATGCTTGTTTCCATAACAAGCATATCTTTGATTGTTGTTTCTTTGATAAGGATGGGAGTCTGATCGGTCACATACTCTTCAAAATAATCTGTGAGCTTGTCATCCAATGACACAAGCCCCTCCTCCATTGCCATGCCGAGAGCTATTGATACAAAGCTTTTGCTCACCGAATACATACGATGTTTATAATCTTTGTGAAATGGTGCATAATACATCTCAGCAAAAATTTTGTCTCCACGTGACATTATTATATCATGAGTACAAAATCCGTAGCTGTCTAAGGTTTTGATGAAATCTAAAACTCTTTTTGATGAGATACCGACACTTTCGGGTGATGCTTCTTTAAAATACATTTTATCCCACTTCCTTTTACCAATCCGAAAATCCATTTATTAATTTTGAACAATTATATCATTTCAAAATTTGAATGTCAACACAAAAAATTTAGTGTACCATACAAAAGAAAAACAAAAAACACATCGCAAAACGATGTGTTTTTATGCGGATAACAGTACCACATACGCTTCGCGTATGCCGTGCTTGTCCACCCAAATGCACGGCATTTCGGTACCGGACTTCGCACCGTCGGCCTAAAAACGATTATCAATCGTTTTCTTCACGCCCTCCACCTTCTTAAGCTTCAAGTCCTGTTAAAAGCAAAAAAACACATCGCAAAACGATGTGTCTTTATGCGGATAACAGTACCACATACGCTTCGCGTATGCCGTGCTTGTCCACCCAAATGCACGGCATTTCGGTACCGGACTTCGCACCGTCGGCCTAAAAACGATTATCAATCGTTTT
>JAFQBA010000095.1 GCA_017416845.1 Clostridia bacterium | reverse complement strand
GTAACAAACTGCCTCAATTGCAGTATTTGTGCTTGATTGAGAGTTTATCATTTAACAATCCCTCAGTCACTTCGTGACAGCTCCCTTTACACAAGGGAGCCTTTCGCACTTGTGTTAAACAGCTCGATAAATTTCAATTTGAAAGGGATAAATATTATGAAAAAATCACTTAATATTAACGAATTAACTTTAGAGCAAAAAATAGGTCAGCTTCTTATGGTCAGAGGTTTTATTGATGACAATGACCGCAAGTTCATATATGAAATGATGGAAAAAAGAGCAGTGGGAGCAATTCAGGTTCCGTGGAATCTGTGTGACTATGCAAAGGAAATTGAAGAAATAAACAAACATGCAGACTATCCGATAATTATATACAGTGACATGGAAAGAGGATTTCCGCCCGATGGCAACACAATTCCGTGTGCAATGTCTCTTTCAATTACAGGCAACGAAGAAATTGCCTATCAGTTTGGTGCAACAACTGCAATTGATGCCAAAAGAAACGGATACAACACTGTTGGGGGACCTGTGGTAGACCTTCTTGACGGATTCAATCTTTTTAATGTTCCCCGTAGCTTTGGTTCCGATCTTGAACATGTTTCAAAAATGACATCGGCTGTTCTTCGCGGCGAAAAAGATAACGGTGTACTCGCCATTATGAAGCACTGGCCAATTGCTCCCGATGTGAGGCGTGATGACCATGTGTTCGATGACAAAAGCAAACTTACAGAGGAAGAAGTTATAAACTCCGTTTTGGTTCCATACCTTTATGCTATGGAACACGAAGGCGTTGATGCAATTATGACTGCACACGCATATTACCCCCAAATAGATGACACTTATCCGGCTACACTTTCCGAAAAACTCATCGGAATATTAAGAGGGCATGGCTATAACGGACTTTTGATGACTGATTCATTCGCTATGATGGGCATACTTCAGAATTTTGGCGAAGCAAACGGGTATGCTCTTGCAATAAAAGCAGGGCACGACCTTATATTGCCAAACTATCGCACACCCTTTAAAACAGCATATGAATATCTTTTAGATTCATATAAAAAAGGAGCGTTTTCTGAAGAAAGACTTAACGAAGCGGTGCAACGTGTTATCACCGCACAAAACATCACTATGGGCAAAGCAACTGCGAATGAAATCTCCGACTATCAGAAAAAATGTTTTGAAACAATCGAAAAAGACAGTATTTGTCTTATTAAAGATGATGATGCTTCTGTAACGCCCAAGCAAAATTCAAAAAAACTTTTTGTGCTTATTAAAGAAAACTATTATCGCGAAGGCGTTGATATTACCTTTGAAATCAGCGAAACAGGTGGTATAACCGATAAAAATATTGACACTATCAAAGAAAAAATCATCGCCAAATTTCCTGAATGTGACATCACTGTTGCAAATCAGTACCCTTGTGCACCGCAGGTTGAAACAGTGTGCCAAAAAGCAATTGATGCAGATGAAATTATATTTATTACATATTCTACTTCCGGTTGTTACACATTGGGTGGTGAATTTACACCGCAGCTTATACATCTTATGGAAGCGGTGGGAGAGGATAAGCTTTCTTGTATAATTCACATCGGAAATCCGTATCCGCTTGAAGCAACACCACATTTTGCAAGAAGACTTATAAGTGTCGGTGGTGGGGTGAAAAGCATCGAAAAGTGCCTTTCTGTGTTGAATGGTGAATATGAACCCAAAGGAAAATTGCCGTTTGAACTTATATTAAAATAAATTTATCTTTAAGGAGATAATCATGAAACCATTAAAACTTGAAGAACTTACATTAGAACAAAAAATAGGTCAGCTTCTTATGGTCAGAGGCTTTATTGATGATGATGACCGTAAGTTCATATATGAAATGATGGAAAAAAGAGCAGTAGGTGCGGTTCAGGTTCCTTACAACCTCATCGACCACGAAAGGGACATAAGAGAAATTAAAGAGCATACCGATTATCCAATTCTTATTTTTGCTGACATGGAAAACGGTTTTACCAAAGGAGAATTTGTTGTTCCTTCGGCTCTTGCTCTTTCAATAACCGGAGATGAAGATCTTGCATATCAGTTTGGTGCGGTAACTGCCATAGAAGCAAAGCGTAATGGTTACAATGCCATCGGCGGTCCTGTTGTGGATTTGCTCGACGGAGATCAGATGCTTGGTATCACACGTTCATTCGGTGCCCAGTCTAATCCCGAACATGTGTGCCGTATGACTTCGGCAGTGCTGAAGGGTGAAAATGATAATGGTGTTCTCGGCATTATGAAGCATTGGCCAAATCCGGCAGACATCAAGCTCGACGGCCATGCGTTTCCCGATATATCGGAATATTCCGAGGAAGACCTCATAAACAAAACCCTTGTTCCGTATAAGTATGCTATGGAAAATGTGGGGCTTGGTTCAGTTATGACAACTCATACCTACCTCCCCAAAATTGACGATACCTATCCCACATCAATGTCAGAAAAAATCATAGGCATTCTCCGGAATGCAGGCTTTGACGGGCTCCTTATGACCGATTCCTTTGCAATGCTTGGCATACTTCAGAAATTTGGTGAAAAGATGTGCTACGGAATGTCCATAAAAGCAGGTCATGACCTTATTCTGCCCAACTACAGATTGCCGTTTAAAGATGCTTATGACCTTCTTATGGAGGCATATAAAGAAGGCATATTCAGCGAAGAACGGCTCAATGAAGCGGTTTCAAGAGTTATCAAAGCGCAAAACTCCGTTATGGAACCCGATGGTGCAACCGAAGTCAGTGAATATCAGAAACAATGCTTTGAAAAAATCGCAAAAGACAGTATATGTTCCATTAAAGATGACGATGTAAACTTTGAGATGGACAAAAACAGTAAAAAACTTTTTGTTCTTGTGAAAGAAAACTACTACAGAGACGGAATTGATGTTCCTTTTGAAATTTCTTTTGCAGGTGGCATTGATGACAATAACGTTGACGAGATAAAGAAAGAAATCACCGATACATTCCAAAACAGCATCATTGCAACTATGAATCAATATCCAAATCCTGCACAGATTGAAGATGTGATAAGGCTGTCTGTAGAATGTGACGATGTAATCTTCCTTACATATTCCGGAGCTGCTGCATACGGCATGGGCGGAGAGTTTACTCCAAAGCTTGTTCACACAATGGAAGCTGTGGCAGATAAAATATCTGCAATTATCCACATTGGTAATCCATATCCTCTTGAGGTTGTTCCTCATAGCCCGAGAATTTTAATCAGCGCAGGCTTGAGAGGCAGAAGCAAAGGTGTTGGGGGATATTGTGCAACGCTAAAGAATTGTTTTTCTATTCTTTGCGGTGAATTTGCCCCCAAAGGAAAACTGCCTTTCACTTTGAATCTCAAATAATCAATGTTTTTGAAAAATAATCAAATTACATTTATAATAAGGATATGATAAAATGAATTATACCATAACAGAAGATTTCACCGGCGGCAACATCACGGTTGTTGAAATATCCGAAACCAAGGCAGAAGTGAGAATAAACTACCGTGACTCTGCCCCTTGGTGCTACTGGGCATTCAAGGTGTGCGGTGCGGCAGGAAAAACCGTGACGTTTAATTTTGACGAAGATGCCGTGGGTTATGTTGGTGCGGCAGTTAGTCACGACCTTAAAGAATGGCACTGGTCTCATCCCAAGGAATACCGCAAAGACGAAAAGGACCGCCAAAGCTTTACCTACACCTTTGCAGATGGTGAGGATGAAGTTTATTTTGCTCACAACATGCTCTACAATCCTTCGGATTTTGAAAATGTTGATTTTATGGAAAAGTACATTTTGTGTAACGACACGGGAGACATTCCCGTTCCCTTGGCAACAATGGGAGAGGGCGAGGATGTTATTTTGATGACGGCACGTCATCACGCCTGCGAAGCACCGGCAAACTATGTGCTTGAAGGATGTCTCAAAGAGCTTTTCGAAAACCCTATAGAGGGATATAAAATAATAGCCGTTCCTTTTGTTGATATGAAAGGCGTTGTGTGCGGCGATCAGGGCAAGGGCAGAAAACCCCACGATCACAACAGAGACTATAACGAAGAAAGTCTCTATCCCACAGTCGGAGCAATAAAAGAGCTGTTAAATAACGAAAACGTAAAATATGTATTTGATTTTCATTCTCCCTGCCATCTCGGAAGCGGCAATGATTCCACAAGTCTTGTAAATGCCTATGAATGCTTAAAAGATGAAATGTTGAGACTTTCAAAGCTTTTTGCATCGGAGATGACCGATGATTGCTTCAAATTCAGAGACGGGCGCATAACCTGGCGAGACGAGCCTCTGAAAGGAACTTTTTCGGCATATTCGGGCGGACTTGGCAAGGTGGACTTTGTGTGTACCATCGAAAACCCCTACTTTGGCGAACCCGGCAACATCATGACACAGCAAAACTACCTCGAAACCGGCAGAGCTTTTGGCAGAGCAATGAAAAAGTTTATTGAAACCAAAAGCGAGAGGTGAATGTATGAAGATTATTAAACTAAGAAATCTGATTGCCTTGGTTCTTATTTTTACAATTATGATCTGGGCAAATTCCGCATTTGCCGCATCCTTGGGAGTGGCTCCCGGTTCAAAGGTTGCCGTGTTCGACTCCTACGGCAACAACTATCATCATTTTGAGATTGACCCCGAAGTGACAATTTTCAGCAATTCCAATAACGGAGGTCTTGTTCTTTCCGACAGACCCACTCCCGAGGTGATTGATGCAGGCTACAACGCTTCGCCGCTAAAGGGAGTTCACCCGAGAATACTTGCTTCAAAAGAAGATTTCAATGCTATTTTGTTGAATATACAAAAATACGAAAAATCACGGGAGTTTTACACCTCGGTAATTGCAAATGCCGATGCACTCCTTTCCAAAGAGCCTCTCATCTGGGAACTTCGTGACGATGTGAGACTGTGGTATGTTTCGATGGATTTCATCGACCGAATGCTCACTCTCGGCATGGCATACCGCCTCACGGGCGATGTATCCTATGCCGGTCGCGGATGGAGAGAGATGAACGCCATTGCACAGTTTGACACATGGCATCCCGAACATCACATTGATGTGGGCGGTCTTGCAGTGGGCTATGCCATAGGTTATGACTGGCTCTATGACTATTACACCCCCATCCAGAGAGAAAAGCTGGAGCGTGCGGCAAACAGATTGTGCTTTGAAGAATATGTTGACGGACTTCAGCATAGAAGCTCCGACATGAAAGGCGGCATTCTTGCCGAAAACAATCACAATGCTGTTATGAACAGCGGCGGCATAATGATGGCGGCGGCATTCTATGACAAAAATCCCGAGCTTTGCAGCTACATAATTTCTTCGCTCATTCGTGCCACAGAGTACACCGTGGACAATCTCATAGATGACGGTTCGTGGTATGAAGGCATTTCCTACGGCACAATGATGATTGAATATTATTCTATGGAACTTGCAACCCTCGACAAAATCTTCGGTCTTCTCTACGGTCTCGAAGATGTTGCAGGCACCGACAAGGTTGTGGATTTTGTTATGAATTTCCAGTGCGCAACCTCATCATTTTCCTATGGTGATGGTGGTCAGGGCAAGTTCTTTGATCCCGGAATGTATTTCTTTATGGATTATTTCGGCAAGGGAAGCGAAAACTTTGAATCTTCAATTTACGCAAAACCTACCGATCTTGCAACGGTAGCTCTTTCGCTTTTGTGGTATAAGGGCGAAAGCGACACCAAAGCCCCAAGGGAAACCGAAGCATTTTATCCCCGAAACGATGTTGTAACCGCACGAAATTCGTGGAACACATTAAAACCCACCTTTGTTGGCATGAAGGGGGCAATTCCAAAGGTTGCTCACGGTCACATGGATATCGGAACATTTTGTTTCTATTCCGACGGTGTTCAGTGGACCTATGACCCGGGATCAGAAAACTACAATGTCCCCGACTATTGGGCAACAGACGACAAAAACGGAGGTCGCTGGCAGTATTACCGTATGCGTGCCGAAGCCCACAACTGCATTGTGGTTAACCCCTCCACCGACGGTGGCTATGAACCGGCTTCCCGAAGTCAGTTCACACGCTACGAAACAAATGACAGCTCACTTCTTGCGGTGCTCGATATGAAAAACGCACACGGCAGTGCAAAGGTAGACTCCGCTCTTCGCGGCTACTATTTTGCCGACAACCGTCAGAGCTTTGTAATAAGAGACGAAATAACCCCCGTAAGCTCAGGGAAGACTGCTTGGTTCATGTCCACCAAGCAAACTCCCGAAATCATAGACGGTAAGGTATATCTTTCCGATTCAACAGGCAAAAAACTTAAAATAGAATTTGCATCAGATAGCCATTATGAACTTTCAATCACCGATGCGGCTCCTTTGGAGGGCTACAGTCCCACTCCCGAAGGCAACTCTGAAAACAAAAATGTTAAAAGAATTGTTGTTATGCTCGACACTTCGGCATACACACCATTCTCATTAACGGCAAAGCTTACCCCCGAATCGGCAGTTGACCCGAGACCCATTTCGGATTTTGACATTCCTCTTGAAAACTGGAAGCTTTCCGAGCACATTCCTTCGTTGAAAATTTCAACTTCGGCAAATCTTGGTCTGCTTCCTGCAGGAACAAGTCTGGAGGTTGATGTTTCGGTGTTTGGTGCATCACCAAGCGACACCGTTAAGGTTTTTGAAAAAGCTCCCGACGGAGCGGTAACACAGCTTGCTTCAATGCCCTACAGTCGCTACAATGCAACTGTTTCAGCCGATGACAGAAGTCTTGTGGCTGTGCTTTATGATTCCGACGGTAACGAAATTTCCCGTTCTCCGGAATTTTCTCTGAAATCTTTTGTTCCATCAACCGAGACTACTGTGTGGGATGTGGATTTTGAAGATGAAACCCTCGCATATTCGGGTAATGGGGTCACAGTTTGTGACAGCTCCGGCAAGCCTCTTACCAACTCACAAGGCCAAACTCTCAGGGCAAACCGTAATCCCGAAATTTGCACCATTGAGCTTTCAAATTGTGACGTTGGAAATAACGGCAAAAGTCTTTATCTCCGTTCAGGCAAGAGCAGTGTTGCCAACGATCAGGCACAGCTTAACAATTTCAATGCAAAGCTTTCGGGCGGTGTTGCAGTTTTTGAAATGGACTATCTTTTTAAAGATTTTAACACAGCAAAAACCGTTATGGGAGTAAACTCCAAAAACACTGACGGAAATGCATTCTGGTCATTTATGCTCAATCTCCAGAAAAGCGGTACCTTCGTTTTCGGTGACGGCAAACATGAGTGCGAACTTAACCGTTGGCACAAGGTCAAGGTTATCTATGACATAGATTCAAAGCTTGCAATGTGCATCATAGACGGCAAATATGTTGGCAGGGTGCTTCACGAAGATACGGTGTCAGAAACAACCCGATTCAGCTTCCAGCTCACCTGCACCGATAACACCGAAGCCTATGCCGATAACTTTAAGGTGACACACCTGAAGTACTAAAACAATATTTGTTTCAATAGAAACAAATTTTATATATAAAAAATTTTTATAGGAGTGATTTTTAATGAAAAAAGCAGTATCAATTTTGTTGAGCCTTATCATGATTATGTCTGTTTCGGTTTATGCCGCAGATTCAATCACGGTAACACAGTCCAACGGTAATGAAGCAACTTACTACTCAACCAAGACCATTTGGGACATTGATTTTGATTCAACCTACTCGGTTCCTGCAACAGGCGGAAACATCAAAAAAGGAAATGTTAATCTTGAACTTGCAGATTCTCTTAAGGATTTTGACAACTCAGGAAGTAACATGACAAGTGACAATCCATCAACCAGCAATGGCGGAAATGCGGCAAACAAAATATCCATTTCCAACGATGCAGCTGTTGCAAATGCACAGCATGACTATTTCCTCAAGCTTGAAACCAACGAAGGCGGTCAGGCTGCAGAAGTTCAGCTCAATCAGTTGCAGATTTGTGCAAAAGGCGGAATTGTTGTTATACAGAACGATTTTGCTCTCGGCAAATTGCCCACAGGCAAAAACAATGTAAGAATTTCGGGTCTTCAGCTCAACGAAGGTGACTTGTCCAGCTATAACGTAAAACCTATCAACTCTGTAATGACTGTTGAAGCAGGCGGTGTTATTAAGGCTTCCACCACTGTTACCGACATTGTTATTAAAGAAAACGAATGGCACACTGCAACACAGATTGTTGACTTTGATAAACATCGTATTGACTATTACATCGATGGTCAAAATGTTGGTGTTCACCCAAGTGCAACAATGGAACTCATTTGGAAGTTTACAGTGTATCATCCAAAGACAGGTTCCGATGAACTTGTAACATATATTGACAACATTAAGGTGTTCAAAGCAACAACCGATGTTATTGCTTTAAATTGCGAAAATCAGGCTGCAACCATTTGTGAAGGTGCACCCATAAAACTTTCTGTTCAGAACAATAATGAAGATTTGGCAAAAGATGTGAAAATTTTAGCTTCAACAGACGGCGTTAACTATGATGTTTATTCCGAAGAAAATGAAGCTGTTGCATACTACAAATCCTATACAACATATTACAAAGCGGTTGCTTATGATGCAGACGGCAAAGCAATTTTCCAAACAGAACCTCAGAAATTTGTTGCAGATTACACCGTGGCAAATGGCGCGCTCCAGTATGACATGGACTTTGATGAAGGATTTTCTTATGCCGGAAATGTTAAGTATAACAATAGCTTCATCTATCCCAGAAACGATACTTCATTAAGCTATTTCACAACAAATACAGGTAATGGTGTTATTGGCATTGAAGCAGCTTCGGGAATTGCCAACAATCCTTACGGCAACTCACTTTTCTTTGATGAAACAAAAAATGAAACAACATCATATGCTCAGATCAACGAAGGCAGATTGCTCACCAATGCAGACATCATGGTTGCAGAAATTGACTTTGCATACAATCAGTTGCCTGCATCCGGAAAAACAAATACTATATTCCAGTATAGTATGACAACCGGAGCAGCTTCCACTGTAATTGATTCATCCACAAGAGTTGGACTTTCTGATGCAGGAAGACTCTATGTGGTTGACAGTCCTTCTGTTACACTTCTTGACAAAACAAGTGCAAATACATGGTATAATCTTGTTGAAGTTGTAAACACAGTTACTGACAAAATTGACTATTACATTAATGGTGAATACATTGCTACAGTTGACAGAAAATCAGATAAAGCAGCAAATGACTATTTCCACAAATTCCAGGTAACTGCAAATGCAGGAGCAAAGAATAAATTCTATGTTGATAACATTAAGATCTACTCCGTTGGAGCACCTGCACAGGCAGATCTTGAAATCGGCAGTGTAAAATACTTTATCAACGGCGAAGAAGTAACCAACATTGCAGACGGCAATCTCTCCGCAGAAGTTATTCTTTCAAACAACAACGCTGAAAACTTAGACCTTCAGTGCATAGCTGCAGTTTATTCAGCTCCCGGTGAACTTGACAGAGTTACTGTTGTTCCCGTAAGCTTTGATGCAGATGAATATTCAAAACTTGTTAATTTCAACATCGGCAATGTTGCATCAACAAACGTTGTTAAAATCTTCTTCTGGACAGTTGGCAGCGAAACAAATGCCCTTGTACCAAACGGAGCAAACGGCGTCCTTGCAAATCAGTAATACGTAATATAGCGAAAAACAAAAAGATTATATCTATATCTTGCCGATATTCCCTGTGGAATATCGGCAAGACTATAAATTCAATAATTTTAACAACCTAAAGGAGACAAACAAATGGCTAAATTGATTGAAAAATTATGGAACTGGGGACATCTTGAACGTTCTCACAACAAATGCACCGGCCTCACAGACTGCTCAATGAGTCCTGAAGAATTTGCCGAAGAATACGGCATCAGAAATTCTTTCATCGTATCATATGGCGGAAACATTCAGCCTCCATTTGACGATATGGCAAAACGTTTCTCTGTTCTCAATAATGTTAAATGGTCGGTAATCGGTGATGCAAGTTCACCCCTTCCCGAAGACCGTCTTGCAGACACAAATGCAGTAATCGATGTTGCAGGAAAATTCGATAACATCACAGGTGCAATTGTAGACGACTTCTTTTCACCAAAGAGAATGGAACGCTTCACTCCCGAAGTTTTGATGGACATCAAAAAAGCACTCAATGCAAAGGGACTTGATTTCTGGTGTGTGCTTTATGGTGATCAGCTTGATCTTGATCTCGAAAAATATATGGAATGTTTTGACGGTATTTCGTTCTGGATATGGAAATCAAAAGACATTGTTCATATGGATGAATATCTTGAAAAAGTGTTTAAACATGCAAAGGGTAAACCTGTTATGCTGGGTATGTATCTGTGGGATTATTCAGGCGATGTAAATAGACCCATTCCCGGTGAAGTGTTTGAAACACAAATCAAACGATATTTTAATCTTCTCATGGACAAAAAGATTGAAGGTATAATCTATTGCTCCGGTACAATTGGTGATGCCGATCTTGAAACAAATAAGATTCTTAAAAAATATATTGCGGAGTTTGGAGAAAATATAATTGAATGATTATTAGTCCGACAAAAGTTATCCGAACCTGTCTGAAGAATGTACTTTGAATAGGTTGAACGATTTTTAAATTGAAATTTATCGAGCTGTTTAACACAAGGAACGACAACTCGGCAAAGTGAAAATTGCTTGCAATTTTTACTTTGCCTCGGGGACAGGAAAAAACGATTCAGAATTGTCAAATCGAATGCGAGTCGGGAAGAATTCCCGATTCGCACGTGCCCGACGCTGTACAAAGGTACTGCGAGG
>JAFQBA010000094.1 GCA_017416845.1 Clostridia bacterium | reverse complement strand
TCCACAGGCGGTGGTGCGTCTCTCGAATTCCTCGAAGGAAAAGACCTCCCCGGTATAGTTGCACTTAACGATAAATAATTCTGTTAAAAACCTAATTGCGGGAAGACATTCTTTTCTTCCCGCATTATACTATTTTAAACCGAAAGGAAAGATTTTTTATTATGAGACAGACAGTAGTTGCAGGAAACTGGAAAATGAACAAAACCCCCGCTGAAACAACAGCGCTTATCAACGAATTAAAACCTCTCGTTGCAGACAGCAAAAACAAATGCATCGTTTGTGTACCCTACACTTCACTTGCAAATGCTATTGAAGCCTGCAAGGGCTCAAACATCGAAGTTGGTGCTCAGAATATGTATTTTGAAGAAAACGGTGCATACACAGGTGAAATCGCTCCTTCGATGCTTACCGAAATGGGCGTAAAATATGTTATTATCGGTCACTCCGAAAGAAGACAGTATTTTGCTGAAACCGACGAAACAGTTAACAAAAAAGTTATCAAAGCTTTTGAACACGGTCTCACTCCCATCATTTGCGTTGGTGAATCACTCGAACAGAGAGAACAGGGTATCACAGTTGAGCTTGTCAGCATGCAGACAAAAATTGCTCTTCTCGGCCTCACAGCTGATCAGGTTAAAAATACAATTATTGCATATGAACCAATCTGGGCTATCGGCACAGGTAAAACTGCTACAAGCGATCAGGCTCAGGAAGTTTGCAAAGCTATAAGAGATACCGTAGCTGATGTATTCGGCAAAGATGCTGCTGATGCAGTTATCGTACAGTACGGCGGAAGTGTTAATGCAGGAAACTCTGCAGAACTCTTTGCAAAAGAAGACATCGACGGCGGTCTCGTTGGCGGTGCAAGCCTCAAAGCAAACGATTTTTCAATTATCGTTAACAGCTAATTGCTCTGAAAGGAATTTATTATTATGAACAAAAAGCCCGTACTTCTTGCCATCCTTGACGGATATGGCAAAAGCGACCTTACAGACGGCAATGCCATATATACAGCAAAGACACCCAGAATGGATGAAATTCAGGCTAACAACCCCACAACAATTATTCACGCAAGCGGCATGGATGTTGGTCTCCCCGACGGTCAGATGGGTAACTCAGAGGTTGGTCACACAAACATCGGTGCAGGCAGAATAGTATATCAGGAGCTCACAAGAATTACCAAATCAATTGATGATGGTGATTTCTTTGAAAACGAAGAGCTTGTTAATGCTTGTGAAAACTGCCTTAAAAACGATTCCGACCTTCACGTTATGGGACTTTTGTCCGACGGTGGTGTTCACAGTCACATTAAACATCTTTTTGCAATAATTGAACTTGCCAAAAAGAAAAACGTAAAAAATGTATTTGTTCACTGCTTCCTCGACGGAAGAGATGTATCCCCCACCAGCGGTATTGATTTTGCAAAGCTTCTTGTTGAAAAAATCAGAAGCCTTGATTACGGTAAAATTGCAACAGTCATGGGCAGATACTATGCTATGGACAGAGACAACCGCTGGGAACGAGTTTCCAAGGCATATGATGCAATGGTAAACGGAAACGGTGATTTTTCTGACAGTGCAGTCACTGCAATTGAAAAGTCATATAATGCAGATGTAACAGACGAGTTTGTCGTTCCTACAGTTATCACAACAGACGGCAAACCAAACGGCGTTATCAAAGAAAACGACAGTGTTGTATTTTTCAACTTCAGACCCGACCGTGCAAGAGAAATAACAAGAACTATTATAGATCCCTCTTTCGACGGGTTTGAAAGAAAATATTTCGAAACATATTACGTTTGCATGACTCAGTATGATGCAAGCATGCCAAATGTTCACGTTGCATTTAAACCTCAGACTCTTGTAAACACACTTGGTGAATATCTCAGCAATAACGGTCTCAAGCAGCTCAGAATTGCCGAAACCGAAAAATATGCCCACGTTACATTCTTCTTTAACGGTGGTGTTGAAAAGGTTTATGAAGGCGAGGACAGAATTCTTGTTGCATCACCAAAGGTTGCAACATATGACCTTCAGCCCGAAATGAGTGCTTATGAAGTAACAGATAAACTTCTTGAAGCTATTGACACCGATAAATATGATGTTATAATTCTTAACTTCGCTAACTGTGACATGGTTGGTCACACAGGTGATATGGATGCTGCTGTTAAAGCTGTTGAAGCTGTTGACACATGCATCGGTAAAGTTTACGACAAAATCAAAGAAAAAGATGGTATAATTCTCATCACCGCAGACCACGGTAATGCAGAACAGATGATTGATCCGTCTGACAAATCAGTGTTTACTGCTCACACAACAAACATTGTTCCTCTTGTTGTATCCGGCATGGGTAATATCACTCTCAAACCCGGAAGACTTGCAGACCTTGCCCCCACAATGCTCGACATTATGGGACTTGATATTCCTGCAGAAATGAGCGGAGAAAGTCTTATTGAAAAATAATTTTTAAAAATAAATCCCATGAAACAATCAGTTCATGGGATTTATTTTTTACTGTATAGAAAAACTTCGTTCCTATACAGTAAAACTTTTATTATATTGCCATTCAAAATTTTTGGAAAGCTTGTTTTTTTGATGCATTAATCAAGAAAATATCTTCCGTACACATAGACCGGTGCAGATGACCATGCATGGCAAAGACTACCTGCATTGTCGAAATCCGATTCGCCTTTCTCTGTTTCCCAAAATGTAGTTGCACCCTTTTCTATCATCCTGCCCCACTTTTTGAGAATTTCGTCATATACATAATCTTTGTAGGTGTCACTTTCTCCGAGGAGCGCATCATATTTATACACGAGATAACCAAGGGTGATTGGCACAAGGTTGTTTTGGGATGAGAGAATTTTTAATATTCTATCAGTCCTGTCACCACTGACACCCGAAAACACTGCAATTGACTGAGTAAGCTCGGAGTAGCCAATTTTTTTGCCGTCTTTCAAAAAGGAGGCATAAACACCCTTTTCTTCGTCAAAAAACAGCTCATTGATTCTGTCTTTAACTTTCGAAAGTATGTTTCTTATTTTTTCACAGTATTCATTTTCTCCAATATATTCAAAAACATCGGAAAGGGCATTCAAGCCCATATAGAAAAAGAGGTTGTATAGTCCGTCTGCATCATAGCAAAGACCTGCCCGTGTATCGAGACCGTCATTGAAATCAGACCATTCATAAAAATTCCAATAGTTTTCGCCGATTGGATGTTTTGCAATGCCGTTTTCAATTTCAGAAAGTCTTTTGTCGGTGATTCTTTTAAGCAAATCCGAATATTTTTGAGCAAGGGTTATGTCGGCTGAATATTCGATATATTCCTTCATTGCAAGAAGCCATGTGTAGGTAAATGACGGAATTCTTGTGGCAGCATCACTTGGTGATGTGATGGTGATAAATCCGTCATCCCCTGCTGATTTTGCAATAAGCTCAAGAGAAGCTCTCACAAACTGACATTCACCGAATGCATAGTAGCCAAAGAGCATCTGATTTCTTGAATCACTGCCGTAGAGAGCTTGTTCTCTCCAGGGACAGTCCTCATAATGCTCGTGCATACACATTTTGAGGGTGTATTTGCTAACATCAATTATTTTGTTAAAAAGCTCGTTTCCCGTGTCATATTCCAAATCATCTGTTGTGGGATACAATGAATTGATTATTCCCACATGATTTATTTTGCTGACCTTTCCGAAGATATTGAGCTGAACAAATCTTCCGGCTATGCGGCGATAGTAGTAGGTGAAGCTTTGCACGCCATTTTTGCATATGTAGCGGTTTGCAAAGCATCTTTCCCCTATTTTGGTGCGGGTTTTGCCGTCGTTTAAATGCTCGCAGTAGCCTATGTCAACTATGGTTCCTTCCTCTGCCTCAATTTCAAAGATGAGATAACCGCTTTTTTCTTCGCCGAAATCGTATATGGCAAAAATATTTTCATTTATTTTAAGGCTCTTTTTGTCATCTTCAAAAACAGCACCCACATCACAAAAGCTTAGCTTATCCTCATCCATGGTAATGCCGGGGTTTTCTTTGTCACCGCTTCGGATAAACGTACCCTGAGAAACAAGCTCGCCGTCGGAGGGGAAAAATTCGCATTTTCTTATGGGACGTTTTTGCAGAAGCGGCATTTCTTTTTCGCAGGATGGCAAAAGCTCTGATTCTTCGGCATTTTTGGCGTTGTAGACATATCCGTAGCCATATTGCGAAGTGGTTTTTTGCACACCTGAGCCCATTTCAAATCCGAACGAGGGAGACGAAAGGGTATCTTTGTCACTGCAAAGAGAAAATTCACCGCATTTTATTTCATAGCAAAGTCCTGCTTCACCCACGGAATATTGATAGGAAGATTCACCCTGATGATAGGCACCGATAAAAAGTTTATTTTTGCCTTTTTTGAGATAATCAGAAATGCTTATTTCGTCATAGGTTCTCGTGTTTCCCATATCGTCAAACTGACCGCATTCAACAAAGGAATCATTTATATACAGAACATATTCTCCCTCGGTGCAAATTGTGATTGTTGCATTGGGGAATATTTCGTCAATATTAAATTCACGGACAAAATCGGCATACTGATTGATGCCCTCTGCCCTGTCACACCATATCCATTTCATTGTGTAAAATCACACCCCTAAACTCTTAATGTTTTTATTATATATTATTTCGTTGACATATGCAATAAAAAAGACCCAAAATTATTATTATGTCTCAAATAGTCATAGACAATAATAATAAAATGTTATATAATTTGTGTATATAGTTTTAATATAAAGGAGTTCGTTATGCTTTTAAATACCGTTGAATATTCCGATTTTGATTTTGAAGCCATAAAAATACTTGAAGATTTTGTGCCCGACAAGGTGGCAGATGCTCACGCACACCTTTTTGACACACGTTTTTTGCCAACAGCACACAATCATCCGAAAGATGTTGTGGCAGACTTTAACACATACCAAAAGTGCATGATGCCTATTCTTTGCAATCCGAAGGAATTGAGGCTGAATGTCATTCCGTTTCCCGAAGCCACAATGAGAGATGCAAGTTCGGGCAATCTTAAAAAAAGTGACGAATTTGTTGCATCACTAATAGAGAAAAATCCCGAAAATGTGTATGAAATAATAGTTCTTCCCAATGAAACGGCAGAGCAAATTGAAAAAAGGCTGACCTCGCCGAGAATAAGAGGACTTAAATGCTACTATTTTCTTTCGGACAAACCAAACTCTGCCCAACTCCCCATTGGCGACTATCTTCCCGAAAGTGCATGGGAGGTTGCAAAAAAACACAAGCTTTGCATCACTCTCCACCTTGTGAAAAGCAAAGCACTTGCAGACGAAGAAAATCTTTCATACATTAAAGAAATGACAAAGCGTTATCCCGATGTGGTGCTTATTCTTGCTCATGCGGCAAGATCTTTTGCATCGTGGACAGCCTTTGAAACCGTGGAAAAAATTTGTCACACAGAAAACATTATGTATGATTTTTCGTCAATTTGCGAAACTCCTGCAATGTTTCAGATTTTAAAAAAGGTCGGCGTGGACAGATGCATGTGGGGTTCGGATTTTCCCGTGTCACTCATGAGAGGCAGACCAATTTCTGTTGCTGACGGCTTTTATTGGCTTGGTGAAAGCGAAAAAGAAAACATTCCAAATCAGTGGATTGTGGGATGCGAAAATCTTTTGGCTGTTCGTCAGACTTGCATGATGCTCGATTTTTCCAAAACTCAGATTGAAAAACTCTTTTGGGGAACTGCCGCAAATTTGTGGGGGTTTTAATTCCTTTTATTTCATAAACATTTTATCACAACACAAAAATTTTTCAATGATACCAAGGGACATAAAACCCTTTTTTAGTCTGTGCAAAAAACAAAGGAGCTGCTTTTAAACAAACTCCTTTACATATGCGAAATATTATTTTATAAGGTTTCGGAAATTCTCAATCCTGTGGAATGTGGAATAATTTGCATCATGAAAATTATTTGCATTATTGATTGCAGTTCTGCAAAGAAAGATTATATCATCGCCCTCAAATTTAAAATCCACATACTGAAATCCGACTTTTCTGACATCGGTATTTCTGTAGTCAATCAGGTCACATACAAGCTCCCAGTTCTCAAGATCGTCTGATATCATAAGTGATAAGAGGTTTCGTCTGTATACATTTTCTTTTTCAAGTATTCTTGAAACAATGGAAAAATACTTTTTGCTCTTTTCATCATATTTTATCATAAATTTTGAATTGTTGCAGGGCATTTTAACAGAATGTGAATATTCAAGGGGTGCGTCGGGATTGTCTGTGTTCACCCTGTATGCAAGAACCAGACCGTAGGGCGGATTTGCATCTCCTATGGCATAGCGCATAATGTTTAAAAGCTCACCGTCGGGCGAAACGCAAAGCGTTCCCTCTAACGTTGCCGATGCGTTACCGTCGACAGTTCCTTTCCATTTGGGATTGTATTTGACAGGTTCTGAAAAGCTCCAGTTTTCGGGATTTAACAAATCATCATTAACATCACAGGACATCACCATTGCGGCATGATAGAAAGTGCCGTTATGCCAGTTGCCCCACTCTAAAGTTTCATAGATTCTGCCACGGTGAACAACCACATTCTGCGGATTTTTGTGGAAACCGTTATTTCCGCCTTTGCCGTTTGAACCTCGCATAAGCACAGTGGGTGCCGTGAAGGTTTTGCCTCCGTCGGAGGATTTACCGATTAATAAATCACCGTATTCCGTGGAGCAGGAAAGCATATAAAGTTCATTTTTATGAACAAACATTTTGCCCCAGAAAGAAGGCATCAGTTCGCTTACATAGTGCCATGTATTCCCGTCATCATCGGAACGGAAAATAAGAGTTAGATTTTGCGGAGAACTGCCCTCATACAAATCCATTGATGCAAGAAGATAACCGTCAGGATGTCTCACCATTGACGGAGAGCAAAGGAAACGGCCTGAAAAAGCATAGGCTTCATCATCGGGATGAAGATAGTTTACAACAGTTCCGACACTTTTTCCGCATCTTGCAAGTCTGATTCTGCTCTTTTTCGTTCCGGATTCAACATAAAACTCATAATCGGTATCCGTTTCAAGATTTTCAATGTCAAACTGACTATCGGTGGTTGTACCGACAAAGACGAAATCCTTATCGCTTCGCTTTTTTAAATATATTTTAAATTCATTGCCACCTTCAAGCCATTCAAAATGAATACTGTTCTCTCCCGGTGCAACACGGCATATATATATATCGCCGACATCGGTGAGAAGCGGTCTGTAGGGAGCATAGCTCCAGTAGTTATATCCTTTCATATACGGTAATCCTCCTTAATATGGTGAAACACTGTTTCCGTCTTTATCGGCAATTTGATATGAATCAAACGGCATGGGTGGATTGTCTGCATAATATCCTGTTGCATGCATGAAAAAAATGCTTTTTTCTGTCTTCATCACTCTGATTTTCTTCTCCTGTGTCAAACCACTGATAAAGATGCCAGCTGACATACGTTGCATCACCTGAAAAAAGAAGAAAATCCGGATGAAATGAACCAATCTGATAAAGAGTTTCATTGCAATCGGGCAATGACTGCAAATCGCTGATTTGAGCAAATGTATAATCTTCACCTTTTTGGGGTGCTGTGTGAAAAAAATATGTTTTTGTACTTTCTTCTCCCGCAAAGCATTTGTAGTATATCTTCTGACCGGGAGTGAGCTTTTCTATTTTTGCAATATACTGATATACTGTTACAGGAATGTTTTCTTCGGGTTTATCAGCATATTTCCTGCCGTCTGGCGGAAGATAGAGACCTTTTATTTCATAGCACTGTGCATTTAAAAAATTACCGAGTGTATCGTCTTTTCCGTACTCTATGTATCCTGATGTCTTTACGGACTGAACCCAGAGAATATTCATTTCTGTATCGGGATTAAGCGACAAAAGATAAGGCTCGGATAAAAATGTTTTCACTTTGAATCATTCCATTCCTTATGAAATTTAAACAGCCTTAAAGAATAACTACGAAAGTTTTTTCTTTGTTACCACTTAAGACTATTTTAACAGATTATGTTTAATTTTTCAATTCTATATTAAGACTTGATTTTATAAATTCAGGACATATATTATTAAAATTCCGTTTGAAAAATTCCGTCAACAAAATTGCAAAGGTCTTCAAATGCTTCGAGTTCTGCCGGACGTTTAAGCAGCGAGAAAAATCCGTGTTCAACCTTTTCATACATCTTCCACTGAGTATTTATACCGTATTCGCGGTGTTTTTTTGCAATTTTCAAAGTATGTTCGGGCAAAAATGCATTTTCAAGCTCTGCTTCCATGAAAAATATGGGCGGATTATCCTCTCTGATATAGTTTTTGAGAGAAAGTCTTTCATATCTTTCGGGTTCTTTGTCATAGGGTGCTCCGGCTATTGACTGCATTAAGCTCCACATTGACGGCATCATATTATCCCAGGGTAAAAAATCATAAGGTGTTGCCTGAAGGATTCCCATTTCGGGTTTTACCCATTCATTTTCGAGGGAACATTCCTCTCCGCATTCTCCCGGATTGGAACAAAGCATCAGCGATGCAAGATGAGCTCCTGCAGACACACCGTATACCGCAATGCGAAGAGGTCTTCCCATTTCTTTCAGCAAACTTACAAAGCGGTCATATGCTTCTCTGATGTCTTTGAGCTGACAAAAGGCATCTTTGGCATCAAGACGGTAGTCGGTTGAAGCAACAATGTAACCGCGGTTACTCAGAGCCTCCATAATTGTGTGAAACTCACGGCTTCCGCCTCTCCAGCCACCACCGTGTACCCAGAAAATTGCAACATCTTTTGTTGGTTCTTCCGGTTCGAACACATCAAATATTCTTCCCTTTACGAGAGGACAGTCAAGATAATAAGATTTGTACATATATTTCATTATTTAACACTCCGTATTTTCAGTTTTTATTTAATTACCAATATCTTTCCCAATCGAGTTTTTTAAGTCTTACAAGAGCTTCGAGAAGGAAGTAATCACCGTAAGAGGTACAACCATCAATACAGAGATTATGAGGTGCAGAACAAGTTACCCAGTTTACAAGACCGTCAAAATCTTTATTTTCATAATCCATACAGTGGTCAATTACACCGTTAACCATTTTGTTTGCTGCTGTTTTATATATTTTGTACTCTTCACTTGACTCGTCAAGATATTTACAAGCTTCCAAAAGACCGCAAGCGGATATAAGTGCTGAAGATGAATCATGAGCCTCATTACATTCTTCCACAAAATCATAGTCATAATACGGAACAAAAGTCTCAGGCATATGATTAAGCATAAAATATGAAATGTCTCTGTGAAGAGGAAGAAGTGTTTCGTCTTTGGTATATGTATACGCAACAGGGAATCCGTATACCCCCCATGAATGCCCTCTTGCCCAGCATGAATCATCGGCGTGTCCCTGGAATGTGAGACCTCTTATGGGTGCGTGTGTTTCAACATCAAACTGATAATGATGAAATGATGATCCATCTTCTCTGATGAGACATTTTTCGGTGATGGCAAGCTGTGATTTTGCAGCTTCAACATATCTTTCTTCGCCTGTCTGTTCATATGCCCAGAAAAGAAGAGGGATGTTCATAAGAGTATCCATCATTGTGCGACATCCGTCGGGAACATCTTTTCTTGTGTATGAACGAAGAATAAATCCGCCTTTTTCGGAATAAATATATGTACGGAAATGATCTGCAGCCTTTAAAGCAAGTTCTTTCATTGCTTCATCTCCGGTTAATTTATAAAGGGCAATAACAGAAGGCGAAAATGCAAAACCTACATCGTGACACCACATATCAACTTTGTTTTCGTAACGCCGGTAATAGCTTTCGATATGCTGCTTTGCATATTCAAGAAATTTTTCGTTTTCGGTAAGTTCATATGCAAGGAGTGCAGATCCTGTATGCATACCCTGAGTCCACGAATTATTTTCGCCAAGTACATATTTATCATCTTTTGACATTGTTCCGGGAAACTGACCGTCAAATTCTTCAAGCTTTTTAAGCCATTTATCGGTCGCTTTTTTTATCGTTGTGTTTAACTTTGTTTCAGGAATTTCAAACCCATCATTATATCGATTGATATTGCTTAATTCTATATTACCTCTTGTCATTTATATTTTCTCCTTAAGTCAATCTTTAACATAAGAACCGCCTCAAGCTGAAGCGGTTCTTATATATTTTCAAGTCCTAATATGCATCAGTTGATAATTACCATTGTGTTCGGTCCGAGGTTAACATCGTGAATAACTACATTGGAACACTCTTCACCGCTTATTTCATAGGTGCGAAGATCATCAACCGTAAGCTGTTCTACTCTGCCTTTTTCTTTGTTATATCTGAATATGGAATATCCGTACACCTTTACGGGCTTGATATCGAAATCAAGAACATTTTCCATATCCTGATTGAGATACACAAGGTCAAGAACTTCGCTCCATTTTTTGTAGGCTCTGCAAAGTCTTATGTCACATTCTTTTGCTTTACCGCCGCCGGAGCCTGAATACACGTATGCACCGCTTTCTAAAGTGTCGGCACCGTTTTTGTAGACAAGCTCAACCAAATTTGCTTTTTTGGTCTGAGAAACATAGTCAATTCTTATGAGATCACCGGGTTCGATGTTTCTTGATGTGAAATAGTCGATGGAGTCGCCGTAGATAAGAAGACCTTCGGGATTGGAACTATCATATATTCTTATGCCTTCAACTTCTTCGCCTTCAGAATCTATTGTCTGTGAAATCTCTCCCACAAGGTACATATATGTAAGAGGCGGCAATACTCCTCCCGAAGAACCCGACGCTTCATATTCAAGCACGACAACCGAAGATATTTTGCTCTCGGGATCAAAACCGTAGCCTGTGGAGGTGTGGTTGTGATAAGCTGTACCGGTGGTCAGAAGCTGACACTCGGTTGCAGTGAAGAAAATAAGATCATCAACAATTTTTCCGTCGGGACTTTGTTTTGGTGTAATGAAAACCTTTGTTTCGGGAGTAATAAACACACCTTCACCAAAATCTTCTCTCCATTTGTTGTAGGTTACATGAGACATTGCAGACAGTGAATCGTGAGAATTTTTGTAAAGTCTTGAATCGCCTGCAATATCCATAATTTTGTCACTCGGAAAATCAATTGCCGTTATTTCGTTATCTGAATTTAATTCATAAGCAACAAGAGACTGTTTTATGTTTGAGCCAACCTTCGGGATGGCACGGTATGCATCGGCATAGGTTTTGAAAAGTTGTCCGTTAATTCTTATATTTTCGGCAAAACTAAACTCTTCTTCCTTGCCTGACGGAGTGTATAATTTGATTTTTAAACTTGAAGAAAGTCCTTTTTCTAAAAGTTTTACTGCTCTTGTTATACCCACATTCATATCAGCAACCTTTTCGGTTGTGAAATAAACTATGGTGCCGTATTCATCAATGAATGCAGAGATATTTTTTCCAAGATAATTTTTAGCATCTGTCATTTTGTTTTCTGCAACCGCATATTTTTCACCGTTTACCGTAACAAAATCGTTACCCAAAGAATCAAGCGTTCCGGAAACAGATTTTGTTATCTTAACACATTTTGAAACTATACCGTTTTGAGAAACATAAAGACTTAAGATGTCGCCCGAACTGATTTTTGAAATGTCCCGCACTTTTGCGGAATCGTCAACAATGACAGTTTCATCAGTCAGCATAAAAGACTGTCCTGCTGAATAAATTGTCAGTTTGGTTTTGTCAATGGATTCTGCCTTAACCGTCTTTGCAGAATCTATGATAACCACATCGGCACCATCTGAATATATATTGTTGTCAATTACAGTGATTTTTCCGCTCTTCGGCAGAGCAAGATTTTTGTCAAAGCTAAATTCCGAGCCGTTATAAAACATATCTGCGGTTTTTGAAATTTTTACCGATTGCTCTTTCAGATTGTCATCATAATAGCTGTATCTGTTATCCTTAAATTCAGGAGAGTTATAAGAATAAATCTCCGTAACCTCGGTATCAGAGCTTACATTTGCGGCAATAAGAGTTTTTGAATCTTTAAGGTATGCAACAACATTTTTACCGAAAAGCTCTTCGCCGTATTTTTCACTTTTATATACCTTGCCGTTAATGGAGATTTTTCCGCCTACAAGCGCATCACCATCTATAGCATAGCGTCCTGCCTTGTCGACAAATCCTTCAACAATGTCTATGTGATGCTTGTCGGCAAGGATTGTGGTATTACCTATTGCAAATCTTCCGTTATACACAGAAATGTCTGCATTAAGATAGTTATAGAGAAGAATATAAGCATCGGAGTATGTGAGAGGTTTGTCGAGTTCAAGCTCTATTCCTTCATTAAGGTCAAGATCCCACGAAATGGTAAGACGGTCATGGTCGGTTATGTCGTCTGCACCGAGAGTGAGAAGCTTAATGCAGATTATGAGAGCATCTTTCAGACAAATCTGATTTTCGGGGAGAAAATAGTAGTTTGCATCGGCATATATGCCCATCATTGCAAGGTCGCCAAGCTCAATACCTTCGTAAAAGGAGTTGTCCACGAGAAGCTCTATTAAAGCTTCCCGCGAAATAATTTCATTTGCCTTTGATGAGGCATCTTCAAATCCGAGTCCCACCAAAAGGGTGTTTGCTTCGTTAAAATACTGATTGTCAGTTTTTGCATTTACTGTGGGATAACAGGCAAACACAAATATGAGCGCTAAAATTATTGAAAATATTTTGTTTTTCATGTTATCCTCCTTATTTTGAATAAATCGCTACTTCCGAAAGGCTGTTCCATTTACCCTGGGAGTTGCCGTAGCCATAATATTTTACATATCTCGCTTTTGTAACAAGCTCAAAGTTTTCGAGATCATCAGACTTTCCTGAAGATTCAGCATCTGATACAAGCTTTGTCCACTCTTCACCATCTTCGGACACAAGGATGTCATAATATGACGATCTCTTTGAGCCCTGATAATATGCAATTCCCATTGCACTTATATCTTTTACCGATCCGAGGTCAAAGATAATATACTGTCCGAATCCCTCAGCCGACCAGCGTGTGTTGAGATTTCCGTCAATGGTGTTTTGAGGAAGATTTCCGTCGTGAGTTGTGGCAGTGACTGATGTGATGTTTAGTTTTTTCATACCGCTGACATCAAAGGGCTTTTCTTCTTCGATGAAGATTACTTCATACCATGAAACCTCATCACCTTTTTCTACCTTGATTTCGGCAGATTTTCTCTCAGCATCGGAATATGTAACGGTTACATCGGCTTCATTTTCAGCTGTTGCTTTGATTTCAGGCAGTTTTTCGGGCAAGGTATCAAATTCAATAAGGTATGAATGAATGTCTTTGTCAAAACCGTCGATAGCTTCACCGTCAACCGTAATTGCACTAAGTTTCGGGAATTCTCTCTTTGGTTCTGAAACATTCCAGTTTTCTATGGGAATAAATTCCGATATAGGGAGGAGTGCCTCTGAATATGCACCAACAGGCACAAATTCGACCATAAGTTTGAGCTCTGTTACATCTTTTGCCCTGAGAGCTATCTTGCGATAATCTCTGTAGCGGAGCTGCTCTGCTTTTTGGGGTGAAGTGGGAAGCTTTTCTGCCGCCATTTCAAAGAGCTCAAAATCAACATTTGCATAGAATTTAACTGCAACCATTTTTGCACCGATTGAAAGGAGTACGGTATCTTCATCGATGATTTCAATGTCAGCCGGAGTGTTGATGGACCAGAAAATTTCTGACGGTGTTTTCATTGTTGCTTCGTCCTGAACAACAATTTTGCTTCTTGAATCGTGAAGCTTGAGACCTCGTTTGTAGGAGGTTACATATTCTTTGTAAACTCCCGAAAGGTCAGTAACACCAAATGCCGCACCTTCACCGGATTCATATACATCAATAACCGCTGTTTCACTAACATCCTGACCAACCTTTTCGGAAGGATTGATAACAAGACAGTTACTCCCTTCGGGACGTTTTTCGTACCAGTCCCATCTGCCGCCATTCTGGGTATTATCCCAATAGCCGGGATAATCATAGTCGCCTCTGCCTATAGCAGTAACAAAAATTTCACCAAAGGCATCAATTCCAAATGCACCCGAAACAGCATCGGAGTGACCGTTTGCAGTTGCACAGCCTGCATACATTGCAGTGAAAAGTCCCTTTTGAATGTCCCAGTTGTTTCTCATTGAGATGACGTTCTGGTCTTTGGTTAAAGGATAAATTACATTGTCAAGAGGAAGCGAAGCGTCCTTGTCCACATTGTTCATATCACCGCTTTCATAGCAAAGCAGTGCTTTTGCGCAGTCACCCTCCGACAACTTTTCGGCAACAAGGCTCATAAGCTTGGAATCCTTGGAGTATTTTGCCGTGTAGTACATATAGTTTGAATCAAAGCTTGCAATTCCGGGACCTGAATCGCCAAAGGCAAAGGCACCTGCGCCGTACATAAAGAGCGGATAGTATGAGGTTGAACGGAAGCCTTCGTAGCGGTCGTAGCCATAGGACGTTCCAAGTACACTCTGGCAAGCCTGAAGCATTTGCATTATCTTTGGAGACTTGTAAGAATAATATCCGACAGGTTCATCAAAACCGCCGTCAGGTCCGATGAGTTCTATGTATGGCTGAACGTTTTTCATATTATTTGCCATTATATATGCCGAATATTCCGGATATATCGGGGCAAGAGCGAGAGCCGCAACAAACAAATTTGAATTATTGTATGTTGAGTGATTGTAGGTTGAATTTCCGCACTGAATATTCATACTTGCATACTGCGAGCGAAGCTCATTATATGAATCGGGATTTTGATAGTATTTGTATGCTATTTCAAGCATTTTTACCTTGATTGTTTCCTCAGCCCACGCTCTGTCTTCGGCTGTGAGATAGTCGTAGAGCCAGTCATAGCATACCGCTAAGGCATAGCCGGTCTGAGAATTTTCAAGCTGAGCACCGCCGTCCCAACGGGTGATTTTTTTGAAGTTTTCAAATTCTTCCTTGGCTCTGTTTAAATATTTTTCGTCGCCTTCAATATGATAGGCAATCATAAGATTCATAATACGGTCGTCAACATAGTTGTAAACCTGAGTCACACTGCCGTTGTGTACAACCGGAGGTACGTTAAGGAAATTGTCTGCATATTTCTTTACCTGACCGTACATAATCTTGGTGTAGGAATCGCCTGATGAAAGATTGGTTTTTATTTCTTCGATTTTTTGGTCATTCCCGAAAATAAAGGGATGATTAACTTCTTTTTTGTTAAACTTTGATTTTATATCTGAAAGTATTTGCTCTTCGCTTGGAGCTTCAATTTTTTTAACAGCTTCAAGGGGCTTTTCCCAGATGGTAGCGCTATAGGTTTTGACATATTCGCAGAATCGGTAGATGAAAACTGCCGCTTCTGCTCTTGTGGTGTTGTTTTTAGGCATAAATGAACCGTCTGGCATGCCTTTGATTATGCCTGCATTGGCAAGAAATGCAACTGCGTTTTTGGCATAGTCTGAAACTTCGGATGAATCGGTGAAAGAAAGGTGGCATTCATCAATTTTATAGCCTGCCGCCTCAAGGGTTCTTGCCGCCATTGTGCAAAGGTCTTCACGGGTTACGTTTTCACCTATTCCGAAAATGTCACCTTTTCCTTTGACAATTCCCCGGCTTGATGCTGTGGAAATGTAGGGGTAATACCATGCATCCGGGTCTGCATCGGAAAATCCGGGATTATGATTTATTGTTTCAAATTCCATAGCTTGAACCAGAAGTTTTGCACTCTGTTCTCTTGTTACGTTGCCCGAAGGAGCATAAATGCCCTCGCCGACACCGTTTATAACATTCATTCGTGCAAGAAACTCTATTTCATATACCGCCCAGGGATAGTGGGCAATGTCGGTGAATGAATAGGATGAGGGTTGAACCTTTTCGTCATTGTCCCCTGTTGTAACAACGGGATTTTGTTCGGGTTGAGGCTTACTTTCAGAATCGACTTTAATTACAACAGAGCTTCCTCCGAAAGAAGAACCACCTCCGCCACCGCCGCCGGTTTCTCTTGGATTCTCGGCTTCCACTGCTTTATTAAAGGCTTTTTTGAAATCTTCTTTTGAATCGAAGGATTTGCCTACAAGAGCTTTGCCGGCATTCTTTTTGTTGGCTTTGTAGTCGGAAATATTATCATCTGAAAGCCCGAGAAGATTTGCATAATATTCATCAAGAATAATTTTGCTGACCTCTGTGTGGTTAGATGCATTTTCGATTTTTTCAAACACATTAAGAAGTTCTTTTTGAGTTATGCATTCACCAAGGAGTTTTCTGATCTTTTCCTTTGTGTCCTTGTCGGAGCTTTTTGCCTCTGAAAATATTTTGGCTGTGGCCTCTTTAGAATTATCATCCATTACTTTGTATTTACCAAAATTTTCGAGAGATGCAAAATCCATTTCAGATGCATATTCTTCAATGGCTTCTCTGACAAGCTTTTCATCAACCTCCGATGCAAAACCGCAGATAATATAATTTTCGAAAACGAAGTCCTTCATCGCAATAATGTTTTCGTAATTATATTCACCAAAGGAACCGCTATCGGCAATAACTTCAACAAGGGCATCTCCTTTTTCAAAAACGGTTTTCTTGCCGTTTCCTATTTCAAAAAGTGAAAATGCACTTTCAATGGAATCTGCAATTTTTATTTTATCTCCACTTCCGAGATTTTCCCATACGCTCATAAACTCTGAAACCGAATATATTTCAAATTCATCGGTCTCAATGTTGTTTCCGAGATTTTTTTCTGATGAAACATATGCTTTACAAATACCCGAGTAATCACTTGAAACATCAAAGGAAAAATATCCGTATTCATCGCAGGTTACATTTTCAAAGTATATTGATTCGCCCTCTGCATTTACAACATCAATAGAAACAGGAGCATCTGAAAGAGCAAAAAATTTACCTGAAATCACAACTGCACCGGAATAATCGTCTGCAATATTAACCTTTACAAATGATGTTTCAGACGGCTTTGAATAATAAAGCTCTTCTCTTGTGCCGCCTGTTTTAAATTTAACCTTTTTGTCTGCAAAGCTCTTTCCCAAATCCGTTTTAAGCCCTGAAATCTCAAGGGTATACACAGTTTGAGGACTTAGCGGCTCGAAAGCGGATAGTGTTACGGTTTTCTTTTCGGAATCATATGCTACTGATTCTTCTTCCAAAATTAACTGTTCATTGTTTTCGTTATTTAAAAGAATAATGTTTTCACTTGAAACATCAATTGCACAATCAGACAGAGAAAACATAATTTCGCCCTCACAAGGCATACTTGTTTCCCACGCTGCAGGCGTGGTCGATGTCACAACCGGGAACTCACTTTCAGCATATGATATATTCATAAAGGGGCGGTAGGATGAATCCCCCTGCTCGGGTGCAACACCAAAGGTTGAGGTCGATCCCTGATCCACCATAAAATTCATATGGGTTTTTCCGTCATCGAGACACTCATTCATATATGCAGTCATATCAAGGAGGGTATTGAGATTACCGCTTGACTGACTGTAGGAACAGATAACATCATCTTCACTCATGTTGTCTGTGATTTTCGGCATATCTTCATAAGCTGTTTCACCGGGGATAAAATTAGCGTCTGCTTTGTAAAAGGTCATAAGAGCTCTTCCGTTTACATGAATGTTGAATTTTGCATCGGTAACAGTTTTTCCTGCAAAGGAAGAAATATCAACGGAAACATAATAGTGATTTCGAAGAACCACCTTGCCGTCAATCACCTTGTAAAAACGAAGCATCCCATACTTATCCATTTCGGTTGTTACAGAGCCGTCAACAAAATCATACATTGCAGATTTTATGCTTGAATATGGAATTGTTCCTGTTTTTTCAGGAGCGTTGGTTTCAAAATTAATGAGAACATCTTTTCCGAGCTTTGTTTCATTGACATCACAAATTTCCGACAAAAATTCTGCCTTATACTTCACATAAGGATATTTTTGAATGTTAATTGTTACGGTGTTTGCCGAAACAGAGATGTCCTCCGGTGAAAGATTTGTTTCAACACCGTCTGCATAGAGCTTAACTGTTTCGGGCGAAACTGTTGAAGAGTCAATTTCGTTCGAAAAAGAAACTGTAAGCTTTTTGGAATATGAAATAATATTATCTTTTGTGGTTGTTACTTCAAATGCATCTGCATCTTCTGCAAAGGAAATATTTGCAGGAAAAACAGGCAGTATAAGAAGTATACACAAAACAAGAGATAAAACCTTTTTCATATAATCATCCTTTCATGATAAAATATGTATACAACCTATATTGTTCGTAATTATAACACAAACAGGCAAAACAGTATATCTTTGAGTACAATGTTTTGCCTGTTTAATATTTCAAATTATTTTAACGGTTTCATTGTCTCAAATCCATTCCAGAGGAATGTTTTGAAGCTTGTTGCACCATTTGTTTCATCCAAAGTCACATTGAAACTGTTTTCACCAAAATGAAGCTCTTTTTCAACAAATTTTACAGCTTTCATTTCATCATCTGCATAACCTGCGACAATTAAAGTTGCTTTGCCCATATCATCAACAGTGTTTTTGATTATAGTTACGCTCGCAGTATTATCTTCGAAGCTAACATCACCTATTTCAAGAGCTTCGGGTTCATCATAGGAATCATCAAAAGTAACTGTTAAACTCGGACGATAGGCTGAATCGCCGTTTTCAGCCGAAATACCAAAGGTTGAAGTTGAGCCCTGACGAACCATAAAGTTGAGCTTGGTTTTCCCTTTTGCAAGACATTCTCTCAGATACCAGGTCATATCAACTGTGCCGTATACACGTCCGCTTGCCTGTTCATAGAATCCGATAAGTGACTCTTCAGGCATATTGCCGGTGATTTTCGGCATATCTTCATAGAGAGTTTCACCGGGGATAAAATTAGCGTCTGCTTTGTAGAAAGTCATAAGAGCTCTTCCGTTACACCAGAGTGAGAAGGTTGCATTCTCAATTTTTTTGCCTGCAAGTTCCGAAATGTCTATGGATACATAATAGTCGTTTCGGAGAACAACTTTTCCGTCAATAACCTTGTAGAATCTTAAAAGGTTATAATTATCATATTCCTTACCAAAGGTTCCGTCAACATAGTCATACATAGCACTTTGTATTTTTGTGTAATCTATTGTTACGGGTTTGCTCGGTGCAGTGGTGAAGTTAAAAAATATTTCGGGGAATTCTTCGCCTTTGGAATTTTTGAGACCTGAAAGCTTTACATAATAAATGCTGCTGCCGTTTAATATTTTTTCGGGGTTTACTGTGATCATGCAATTTCCTGCATCAAAGCTTACCTCAGAGTCTTTAAGCTGATATTCCTCATCGTTTTCAAAGTTAATAAGAGTAATATTATCTTTGGAAACTGATACGGGAGCTTCGGAAAGAGTGAAGGTTATGTTTGATTCGGGATCAACATTTGTCTCGTCCGCTTCGGGAGATGTGGCAATTATCTCGGGAGCAACAGGCTCGGAGCAAAGAGCTGTAATATAAGGTCTGTGCGAACTATCACCATATTCAGGACATACACCAGAGGTTGAAGATGAACGTGAATACATCATAAGATTCATCTTTGTTTTACCTGAGTTAACAAGCTCTCTTGCATAGGCTGTCACATCAAATTCAACATAATTATTCTGATTTGCAGCATCACATGACGCAACAAACTGCTCCTCGGGCATATTTTCTTCTGTAATCTTTGGAAGATCTTCATAAGGAGTTGTACCCGGAACAAAATCTCCCGGAGCTTTATAGATATTTACAAGCGCTCTACCACCGAAAAATATATTTAAAGTAGCTTTTGAAATATTTTTTTCGGCAAGTGCTGAAATGTCAACAGACATATACCAATGATTCACAAGCTCGTTGTTTGCCGGTCCGCCAAGCCATCTCATAAAATTGTAACGCATTTCACGAACAATTTCACCGGTGGAGCTGTTGTACATTGAGGTGGTGAAGTTTTTGTAATCCAGAGTAATTGTTTCATCCTCTGCATAAGCAGTTGTACTCTGCATTGGAGATACTGCAACAATGCCTGTTACCATAAGGCAACAAAGAAGAATTGCTAATAATTTTTTCATTAAAATCATCCTTTCAATATTTAAAATTTTATTTTTGTTTCGAAAGCCATTCCTTGTGATATTCATCGGAGATTGTTTCTGTTTTAAGGAATTTAATGCGTTCTGCCAAAAGATCTGTCTGATACTCCATAATAGCTTTTGCGATTCTTTCGTTAAGTCCGGGGAAATAGCCACCCGAATAGGAGTTTGGATAGTTTGCCATCCATGCAAATGGAGTTCCTATGCCGTATTTTCCGAAATCGTCAAAACGTCCGTTTGAAAGACCGTCCTCCTGATTCATCTTGTCGAGACGGATTGTTTCGGGACGTACAGAATATATAAATCCTGTTTCAACAAAGCAGGCATGTCCGTGAGGAATTTTCTGATCAACAAAATCCTGCATGATTTTTGTGTCTTCATCGGTGAGAAAATCATAACCGATTTCAAGAATTTGTGCAATACAGTCGGTGTAGAGCGTTGAATTGAATACCATATAATCATTCTTTTCAAAAAGCACAGAACGTGTAAAATCTCCAATCATACTGTGGTTTCCGCCATGACAGTTGTAGATGAGAATTTTTTTGAATCCGTTTCTTGCTATTTCTCTGCAGGTTTCGGTTAAGATGTCAAAGCGAAGCTTTGCAGAAAACATTACTGTTCCCGCAAATTCTCCGGCACCTGTTTTTTCGCCGAAATACATTGTAGGGAAAACAACGGCATATTCTTTGTCTGCAGCTATGCGTGCAAACTCGGCAGCCTGAATTGCATCGGTTCCTACAGGCATATGCTGACCGTGTTTTTCAAGACAGCCTATCGGCAAAATGCAAACACCGTTTGACTTTTTTATGGCGTCTTTAAATTCTTCTTCTCTTAAATTTTCCCAAAGCATTGGTATCGCTCCTTTTTTCGTTTTATTAATCTGATTTAATTTTACCATAATTACAGACCAATTCAATGATTCGCAGGGACACAATTCTCAATTTGTGTCTCTCATAAACATAGACAAAATTATTACAACGTGTTATAATTCCATTAAACATATATTATCGGAGGCTTTTATGGACATTATAAATAAACTGAAAGAAAAACAGAAAAATCCCAGCAGTGCACCTTGCGTAACTGTTGCATTTCTTGGCGACAGCATAACTCAGGGGTGTTTTGAAATAGGCAGAGACAGTGAAGGAAAGCTAAAAACAACAAATGATTATGAAAATGTGTATCATGCTAAATTCAAAAAAATATTTGAAAAGTTGTACCCTGATGTGCCCATGAGCATAATCAACGCAGGGATCAGCGGTACTACAAGTTGGGAATCTCTTGAACGACTTGAAAGAGATGTTTTGATACATAAGCCGGACCTTTGCGTAGTTTCCTTTGGTGCAAATGATGCACACTGCGACGGCGGAACAAGAGAAGAAGATTTTTATAATTCACTAATGGAAATTGCAAAAAAGCTCAAAGAAAACGGCAGCGAAGTTATTTTTATGTCAACGGCAATGAACTGCACAAAAATAAATCCCGAAATTAAAGATGATGGTTTTATAAAAATAGCTCACAGTGTGAGAGAAATGCAAACTTCCGGAAGACTTAAAAAGTTTTCGGATATTATGGGTAAAGCTGCGATAGATTCGGGCGTTGTTTTTTGTGATTGTTACAGAAAATGGGAAAAGCTTTTTGAATCGGGAGTTGATATTGACAGATTGCTTTCCAACAACATAAACCACCCCGACAGAGAGATGCACTTGCTGTTTGCGGTTTCCCTTGTTGAAATAATATTCAATAACTGATGAATGTAATTTGGTGAAACAATAAAAAGAGGTGAATTTTATATTGGACAGTTATTTCGAAACAATAAAAAATAATCCCCAGGAAGTTTTTGTTTTTAATATTGAAAACTGCAACATCACGCTTTTCGCAAACAGTGTCGTGCCGAAGGGAAGGCATGTTATGCCCTACTCACATTCGTTCCATGCTTTGATTTTTGTTGAAAAAGGGAGTCTTGAGGCAAAACTGGAAGACAATACTCTTGTTATGGAAGAAGGAGATTCGCTTATTGTCGCTCCCAATGTAAATCACATAATACGATTTCAGAACTCAGAAACCAAGGTGTTTTGCATCGGATTTACTTTTTCAAAAAACGTATTAACTGACGGCAACAACCTTTACAAAAGAATATGCGGAATAATTCCCTCTGCCGGATACCGTTTTCAAAAAAAAGACAAGCTTCATCAGTCGATAAAAAGAGTTTTTGAGTCATATATAGAAAAAAACAAATATAATGTAAGCCTTTCGTTTCACGAATACCTTGTAGCTCTGATTATGAGCAATAAATCGGTTGAAATAAATGAAAAGTATGACCAGACCGTGTCTGATTCTCTTATGGGCAGACTTCACCGTATAAACACTCTTGCAAATGTATATTGCGATAATGAGATAAGTGTTGATGACATTGCAAAAATGTTGTCACTCAGCACCAAACAGGTGAACCGAATTATAAAAACACATTTTAACTGCACCTGGAGTGAGCTTCTTACGCAAAAAAGAATGACTCTTGCCCGTGATCTTTTAGAAAATTCGGATATGACAATCGAAGAGATTTCTGAATATGTGGGATATGATTCCACCCGTGGATTCTATAGTGCATTCACAAAATATTTTGGTGAAAATCCGGGAACAATCCGAAAAAAGGATGAATAAAAATACAACCCCATCAAACGGCTATGTCTGATGGGGTTTGTAATTATTCGGGTTTTGTTTCAAGCTTAAGGGGGAAATCGCCAAGCTTGTTTACTTTAAATCCGTTTGCCTTGTATTCTTCATAGTCAAAGGCCTCAAGCTCATCAATGGCAAGCTTGTGGAATTCATAGAAATTTTTCCGCCTTACCTTTTATATTAAATAATTTTATATCAGCCATCTTATTGTGCTCCTTTCATCATATCCGCAAACTCTACCAAACTCACATTACCCATCTCATTCGCCTTATCAATACAACCTTTTGTGAAGCCTGATTTTGAGAACAGATAGTAATGCTTTGTTTTATACGAGAACAAGTTACTACGTTTTATAAGTGTTTCTAAAACGCCAAGGTCGACCTTTTCGTTTGTCCATTTACATTCAGCAAAGAGAGCTGTGTTTTTATCCTGTTCGCCCATAATATCAATTTCAGTCTGGCTCTTTTCTTTTGGATCATTGCCCCACCAACGACCAAGGGAAGAGAACTCTACCGGGCAGTTACCGGAAAGAAGCTGTTTCCATAGGTACTGTTTACAGATTTCTTCAAACACCTTACCCATATAGTCTGAAAGTTGAGGTTCTATTCGTTTATAAACCAAATCTGCAGCACCACGGGCGATGATAGAATTATTATCAAGCACAAAACGATACCAGAAACGGAACATATTATCCTCGATAGAGTAAATCGATTTACGAGAAGCTTTTTCACCGTATGGTGCTTCTTTTTGTACGATTCCAAGATTCATAAGGTTCTTGATGTAGTTCGTGCAAACATTGGTATCTTCGCCAACCTTGCTTGAAATCTCCGACATTCTTGAAGACCCCGTTGCAATCGCAGTAATAATAGCCGTGTAAATGGCAGGCTCACGAACCTCTTGTTTCAAAAGGTTAGTTGGTTCTTCGTAGAGGAACGAAATCGGATTTAAGTATGTGTTTTTGATATTATCCTCAACACTTAACTTATCATCCATTTGCAAAAGGTACTGTGGCGTACCGCCTGCGACACCATATATAAGTGCTTTATCCTCGTCAGACAGATTTTTAAAGTATCTGCAGGTTTCTTCAAAGTCAAACGGCAAAAGCTTTATTTGAGCCGTTCTACGCCCATATAAAGGTGCTTTATATGCAAGTACATGATCTTCCATATATGACATAGAAGACCCGCAGAGAATAAGCATCAATTTTGATGTATCTTTATATTTATCAATCAAAAGTTGAAGAGTCGATGCAAGGCTTTTTGATGAACGAGCCACATATGGATATTCGTCGATAGCGAGAATAATTCTTTCGTTCTCTGCAAGCTTGAATACATATTCAAGTGCAGCCTGGAATGAAAGGAAAGAGGACTCCGTTTCAATACCGCTTGCAAACTCCATAATACTTTTTGAAAAGTTTTCAAGATTCTGCTTTGCGTTACTTTCAACCCCCATAAAGTAAATAGCTTTTTTGTCGCCGATAAACTCATTTATGAGGGCAGTTTTACCAACACGGCGTCTGCCATAGATAACCGCAAATTCAAATTTATTTGATTTATAAAGTTTATTAAGAGCATCAAGTTCACGTTCTCTGCCTATAAACATATATACGACCTCCATTTCAGGTTACATACATTATAACACGCAAAAATTATTTAGTCAAGTATAAATGAGTAATTTACACTTGACTAAATAAAATGTTTCGGCTATTTTTGTGCACAAAAAATCGAGGACTTTCATCCTCGATTTTTAAGTGAGACTTTTTTTACTGTCCCTTTCAATTAAATTATTCGGGTTTTGTTTCAAGCTTTAACGGGAAATCGCCAAGCTTGTTTACTTTAAAGCCGTTTGCCTTGTATTCTTCATAGTCAAAGGCTTCAAGCTCATCAATGGCAAGCTTGTGGAATTCATAGAAATTTTTCCACCATTCATATCCCGAGCCAAGCTCTGCATTAAGATATGCATCGGCAATGTCACAGCCCATTGCGGGAGCAACATAAAACGCGCCCATTGCAAGAACATTTACACCGTTACCCGTGATTGCACGAAGAGCTGCAGGAACGCTTTCAACAACACCTGCATGAACGTGGGGGCATTTTGAAGCGGCAATGTGGATACCCATACCTGTGCCGCAGAAAAGAAGTGCTCTTTCAAATTCACCTTCGGAAATGAGAGAACCTGCTCTGAGGCCTACACGATGGAACATGAGGTCTGTGTCATCGGGGTCGGAATCTGCTTTAACGCCAACATCGGTAACTGTCCAGCCTTTAGCCTTGAGGTGAGCAACAACTGCTTCCTTAAGAGGATATCCCGCAAAGTCTGCTCCAACCAAAATTTGTTTGTCTTTTACTGTTTTCATTTTCTTCATTCTCCTTGTATTATAAATTTGTTTTCTTTTTCCTTAAGAAGCTCACCATTGTAAATGAGCTTTACATCGCTGTCGTGATATACATTAAGGGTTATTATTCCGTTTTCACGTTTCCATTTAACACCGATTTTTCCGCAAACGGTGTCATAATCAAAATCAACCCAATCAATCTGCGGAATGAAATGAGGTTCAAGCAAAAATTCAAGCTCACCGCATTTGTTTTCATTAATTTTGATTCCTGCCAAAGTTTTAATTAGCCATGACATATAATCCGAATACATATGGTGATTTTTCGAATCGGAGTTCACATTCGCATCCCATTTTTCCCAAAGGCTGACAGCACCAAGGTCATACCAATGTCTGTAGCCGGGGTAACCGCTTTGTGTAAGAAGCTTATAGGCAAGCTCGCTTTTACCCACCATGGAAAGGGCGTGAAGAAGTCTTCTTATTCCCACCATGCCGCATTTAATGTGGTAGTCGGTGCTTTCAACGGTCTCTGCAAGCTGTTTTGCAAGGGGGTCAAGGTCGTCATAAAGTCCGTAGTACACAAGCATTGCCACGGAGCATTGTTCGTTTATGGTGCATCTGCCGTCAGGGGCAATGTATTTTTCTTTTATGAGCTTTTCAAGCGTCTTGGATCTGATTTTATATTTTTCGCCATCTCCGTTATTTGCACATTCCGAGGCAAGAAGGGCGATGTTTGCAAAGTTATACTCCAGAACTGCGTTGATAAATTCGGGCTCTACAATGTGGATATTACCCGGTGCTGCCCAGTCGTCAAGTCCGAAGCTTACAAAGCCCTCACTGTTTTTGTTTCTGTCAAGATTGCCGAAATATTTGTCAAAGTAGCCAAGTGATGACACAAGAAGAGACGAATCTCCCGTATGAAGATACACTCTGTAGGGAAGCTCAAACATTATACCGTCAGATACGGGACCATTACCCCAGTGATAGCCATAACCGCCTGTTGGAATAACTCCCGGAAGGGCACCGTCTGAAAGCATTGCATCCTTTATGTCGCGGTGCCATTTTTCATAAAGTTTTTCTATTTTAAAATTGGTTATAAGCTGTTCGGCAGAGCTTTGCGCATCGTTGCACCAGCCAAGTTTTTCACGGGTGGGGCAATCGGTTAAAGCATAGAACATATTTGACCACGATGAGCCAATTCCAAACTCAAACATTTTGTTCAAAAAATCATCTGAACATTTAAAGTTTGTTCTACGATCTATTGCCTGATGCACAAACACCGATTTTACATCGACTTCATCGGCACTTTCTATGCCGTCTAATTCAACATAACGGAAGCCGTGGTATGCAAAAATCGGGGAATGAGTAAATTCTTTTCCGGAGCATATGAATTTGTCAGTGGCAAAAAGATGCTCGCCGAGTTTGGTGCAATATTCATCCATTCCATTGTATTCAAGCTGACCTGAATCCGACACGTTTTCGCAGTAACGAACCGTAATCACATCGCCCTTTTTGCCTTTTGCGGTAAGACGAATATATCCCGAAACATTGTGACCGAAATCAAAAATAAATTTTTTCTCCCCCACCTGCCATGAGTTGACGGGAGAATATATTTCATGTTCTCTTATGGGTTCACACTCACAAAGTCTGAATGTGCCCGTTGGCGGAATAACATCTCTTACGGCATTTTCCCAAGATGAATCGTCAAAGTCCGGATTAACCCAAGTTTCATCCCAAAGGTTTGCATCAAAATATTCACCGCTTCGTATCTGGTTGAAAACAATGGCACTGTCGGGCTTACATTTCCAGCTTGAATCGGTGACAAGCGCAGTTTTCCCATCAGTTTCGAGACGTGCAATAAATTTGGGCAAATCTCTCCATGGTGCTCGGTCAAAGTTCCATCCGGTACGGATTGTTTCATTGTACCAACCGTTACCGCAGATAACTGCAATTGTGTTTTCACCCTCACAAAGAAGCGAAGTGACATCATATTCATTGTACCATAAGGTTTTGCCGTAATCGCTCACGGGAGCTGTGAAAAGGTCCTCTGTAACCTTTTTGCCGTTTATCCGGCAATATGCAATTCCAAGACCGCATATGCGAAGCTTTGCTTTATCAAAAGGATCAAGAATAAATTTTTTCCTGAACATCGGAGCGTTGTTTTCGAAAGAAAATTCCCTTTTGAATTCTATATCAGGCTTTATGAAAACACCGTAATCAAATGGCATACTAAAATACTCCTTAAATTGTATAATGTATATAAATTATACAATTTAAAACGTTTCATGTCAATACATAAAGCAGGCATAAAATTGTATATTAAAATCAAAATGGAGTTTGTAGGGGAGTTTAACACAAGGGCGAAAGGCTCCCTTGTGTAAAGGGAGCTGTCACGAAGTGACTGAGGGATTGTTAAATAATAAACTCTCAAACAATCACAAATACTGCAATTGAGGCAGTTTGTTACAATCCCTCCACCGCTTACGCGGTCCCCCTCCCTTTACACAAAGGAGGCAGCGCACTAGTGCAAATTCCATCTTCAAACAGCTCTACAAACCCCAATTTGACCATTATTTCTCAAACTTAAAACTATATATATCTGCATCTCTCATACGGATTGTAAGAATGGTTTCTTTACCTGCAAACTGAGAAATATCATCTTCAAAACATATTTGTTTATTAACCGAGTCTCCAAACATTTCGCAGCTTTTAACGGTTTTTCCGCCACAGGTGAGTTCAAAATACATATATCCCCATGCAGAGGTTGAAATGTTGGCAAAAAGCTTTGAGCCTTCAAAAACAAAGGGCTTTGTGGTGAGAATTTCTTCGTTTTCACCTGCGTGCATCGAAGCAAAGCCATCAAGACGAAGTGTGTAACGTGTGAGTTCGGCGGGCACCACCGAATAATTTCCGTCACCGCAATACATTGAAAGTTCATTGTCACAATCGGGTCTTGTTGCCGAAGCAGTTTCAACAAAACCTGCCGCAGGATAACAACTACCGTATATCCAGTTTATTTTATGTTCTGCACCCGGTCTCATGAACGCTTCGTCATAACGTGTAAACTCTGTTCCGTTGTGAGAACAAATAAAAATGCTGTCGGTCAGTGTTGTAGCGGTACATTTGGAGATGTTATCTCTGTGGTATATTCGTCTTTCAAGACCACAAAGGTTATCAAAGCACGGAGACCACTGTCTCACATTGTATCTTGTCGGAAATCCGACAAAAATATGAGGGGCTCTCGGATAAGGTGTGATGCAGTTGGTGTATAACTGCACTTCGGGTTTGTTTTCGCCAAAATTCAGATGCACAGGCTCTGTCCATGTTTTAAAATCTTTCGACTCAATGTAGCGGATATCTCTGATTCGCTTGCCCCTTTCAGCATCGGAAATCAAAAGAGGATACTGGTCAAACTCGTCATTGTGTTCAAAATCACCCTTAACATGGAACCCTCTTATGTAGCAACGATATAGCTTTGCATCTTTGTCCCAGAAAGCAATGTTCATGGAGTCAAACGCACCCATATCGGTGATATCATCACCTCTGACAAAGTTTAATCCGTCCTCACTGTTGAAACAGCAAAGACACTTGCCGTGGAGATCCATACCGATAGCTTTATATTTTTTGTCAGAATCGCAATCGGGGTTTTCATCACGGAAGAAATACATATTATCCATGAAAACAAGATCGGAATCATCCATGACAATGTTATTTTCCTTTGAACCGCGAAATTCCCTGAGTCCGAGTTTAGGTTTAATCCAATTTATGCCATCTTTGCTTTCAGCATAACATGCGCGCTGAATACAACGGTCCGGTTCATCTCTGTGGTTGGAATCCTGAGCTATATAATACAATCTGTAAAAGTCTTTTTCACGGATTATAGAAAAATAACAAGCGGAATCTCCTTCCCACTCTTCATCAAACACCATAACAATCTCCTTTGGAACAGGGTTGTGAATTTGTCTGAATGATGTGGTGTTTTGTGTATCTATCAGAAAATCATCAAAAAAACACTCTCTTCTTGTACCTATATTGATCATTTAACGTATCCTCCTTTTTCAACTTTACTTTTCAAATTTAAAACTATAGATATCCGCATCTCTCATACGGATTTTGAGAACAACCTCTTTGCCCGAATGCTTTGAAATATCATCCTCAAAACAAATTGGTTTGTTAACCGAATCACCAAACATCTCACAGCTTTTAACGGTTTTTCCGCCACAGGTGAGTTCAAAATACATATATCCCCATGCCGAGGTAGAAATATTGGCAAAAAGCTTTGAGCCTTCAAAAACAAAGGGCTTTGTGGTGAGAATTTCTTCATTTTCGCCTGCGTGCATGGAGGCGAAACCGTCGAGACGGAGTGTGTAACGTCTGAGTGCGGCAGGTTTTCCCGACATATGATTTTCATAGCAAAACATTGAAAGCTCATTGTCGCAGTCGGGATTGATGTGAGACGGAGTTTCAACAAAACCAACCGACGGATAACAGCTTCCGTAAACCCAGTTGGTTTCGTGTTCTGCACCCGGGCGGATGAATGATTCGTCATAGCGGGTAAATTTAACACCGTCACGTGATGTCATAAACACACAGTCGGTGACGGTAAGTCCTTGGCGTCTGCCCTTTTCAAAGCGTTTCTTTCTTCCTTCAAGTCCGCAAAGAACATCATAACAAGGAGTCCACTCTTCCCTTTCCATATATCTTGTGGGGAAGCCGACAAAGATGTGAGGTGCTCTGTAATATTTTGAAACCACATTGGTGTAGAGCGGAACATCCGGCTTGTCTCCAAAATCAATATGTACGGGTCTTGTCCAACTTTCGAAATCTTCGGACTCCATATATCTTATGTCACGCACCCTCACATTACGGTCGGAAGGAGAAAGATAGAGCGGTCTTTCGTCCTCGGGGTCTTTGTATTCAAGGTCACCGGAAACGTGAAAGCCTCTTATGTAGCATCGGTACATTTTTGCATCTTCATCCCAAAATGCAACATTTAGAGTGTCAAATGCTCCTTTGTCGGTGAGAACATTTCCTTTTTCAAAATGAATTCCGTCGTTACTGTAAAATGCAACAAGAGCATTTTGTGAAAGATCAAGAGCAATTGCCTTGTATTTCTGACCGCTTTTGCATTCGGGATTTTTGTCTTTAAAAACATAGAAGTTATCAAACTGCATTGTCTTTTCGTCGAAAATGATGTTATTCTCTTTTGAACCTCTGAATTTGCAAATCCCAAGATTTGGTTTGGTGTATGTTATGCCATCTTTGCTTTCGGCATAGCAAACCCTGATTGCCATCTCTTCCGGATTTTCTCTTTGATATGCCCAGCCAAGATAGTACATACGGTAGATCCCTGCTTCATCATCGAAGAAAAAGTTGAAGAAATCACTGCAGTCTCCTTCCCATGGCTCATCACAAGTCATGGTTATATTTTTTATTTCGGGTTTGTGAAGCAAAATATTTGCACTTGTTTTGTCTTTATCAACAATGAATGTATCGAAAAAACATTCTCTTCTTGAACCTATGTTAATCATTTTATTACCTCCGCTGTTATTATTAATTATACTTGAATATTACCAAATTTAATATTTGCAGTCAATGAATAAAAGGGACACCAACAAAAAGCAGTGTCCCTTGGTAAAATGATTATTTTTTATTCCTGAAGCTGGTGGGACTGACACCCATAACACGCTTGAAAAATGTGCTGAAATAGTTCTGATCGGCAAAGCCGAGCAGGAGCGCCGTTTCTTTGACACTTTTGCCGTTATCGAGATGAACACAGGCTATGCGCGCTCTCAAACGGTTATAATATTGAATTACACCGGAGCCCGAATATTTTGCAAATATCTTTTTTAAATATGCCGGGCTTATGGAACAGCGTTTGGCTATTTCGTCAATGCCAAGTCCGGAGCCGATATTTTCTTCCATTATTTTTACGGCGGCAGAATAAATTTCGGCGCTTTTAAGACCGCTTGAAACCGTGTCGGTTTTTTTCTTGAGAACAGAAAGAATCAAAAGCTCAAGTTCGAGCCTTAAAAGATTCATTTCATAGGCAGTGTCGGGTTTTATGTTTATTATTGATGAACCGTCTCTTTCAAAGCAAATATCCGAATAAGTGTATAGATGTTCTATCTTTTTTATTTGAGAGGTGTCGAGGCTGACAATTCTGCCGTCAAAATCAGGAAATGCATTGGCGGAGAATGAGACTATGATAACTGTAGGATCTGTGTCGAACTCCGACCAGATTTTATGAAACTCATTTGGACGGTGTATCACCCCCTGCCCTTTTTCCAGGACATACACATCACTGTCGGCTGTGATACCCACACTGCCGTCTAAAACAAAGACCATTTCCCAAAAATTGTGAGACTCACCGTTGAAAACATAGCCTTTGCAAAACTTTTGTCTGAAAAATGTGTGAATTGCATCAATACCGATTACTGTTTGAATTTTATATCCTTTCAGCATTTTATCACCTATATCCGAATTAAAAGATTTTGTATCTGATTTTATATTTACACTCTTGACTTTATTATATTATAATGATAATATATTTTAGTATACATGTCAATATTATTAACTATAAAATAACAGGAGATGTTGAAAAATGGATACTACACTCGTAGTTATGGCTGCCGGAATGGGGTCAAGATTTGGCGGATTAAAACAGATTGCACCAATGGGTACAAACGGAGAAATAATTCTTGATTTTTCGGTTTATGATGCTGTAAAAGCAGGTTTTAACAAAGCAGTTTTTATAATAAAAAAAGAAATCGAACATGATTTCAGAGAGGTTGCCGGAAAACGTATTGAAAAAATGATTGACACCGAATATGTTTTTCAGCACACAGACACCATGCTCCCCGAAGGTTTTTCGGTTCCTGCTGACCGAGCAAAGCCATGGGGAACAGGTCATGCAATACTTTGCGCAAAAAATGCGGTTACAACGCCTTTTGCCGCAATAAATGCCGATGACTATTACGGAAAAAGTGCATTCAAGCTTGTTCACGACGGTCTTACAAGCGGTTCTGAAATTTGCCTTGCGGCATTTCGTTTGGGAAATACTCTGACCGAAAACGGCACTGTCAGCCGCGGAGTGTGCGACATTGAAGACGGACTTTTAAAATCGGTTGTTGAACACACTGCTCTTGACAAAAATTCACCCATCCCCATGGATACACCGGTATCAATGAATATGTGGGGATTTAAGACAGATATTTTTGCAGAGCTTGAAACAAGATTTGCTGAATTTTTGAAAAACATGACAAATCCTTGCAAGGATGAATTCTTCCTCCCCTTTGTGGTTGATGAGCTCATCAAAAACAACGGAACAAAGGTTGATGCATACATATCGAACGACAAATGGTATGGCGTGACCTACAAAGACGACACCCCCGCTGTGCAGTCGGCACTTCAAAATCTAATGAAAGAAGGACACTATGATGGCATATAATAAAACTCTTAACGAAATTATTGATGCATTCGACATTAATCTCAACATTTCACCCTATGGCGACGGACATATTAATGAGACATATGTTGCAGACTCATCACCAAAATATATTCTTCAAAAGATTAACACATCAATATTCACAAATCCTCAAAAACTCATGGAAAATATTGATGCGGTTACCACTTATCTCAGAGATATCATAACCAAAAACGGCGGCGATCCCGACAGAGAAACCCTCACTGTTATAAAAACAAAAGACGGTAGGCTTTTCTATGAGGCTTCAGACGGCGGATGCTACAGAGTGTATAAATTTATTGAAAACACAATTTCTCTCAATCTCCCCGAAAACCCCGAACAGTTTGAATCTTCCGCAAAGGCTTTCGGGCATTTTCAGAATCAGCTTGCAGAGTTTGATGCATCCACTCTTTATGAAACAATTCCGGATTTTCATAACACAATCAAGAGAACCGAAAATCTTAAAAACGCAATGAATGAGAATATTGCCGGAAGAAAAGACGAAGTAACAGATGTTTTTGAAGGCTATGCAGTATTTGAAAGTGACTGTCACATCATTACAAAGGATCTGCAAAGCGGCGCCATCCCAACAAGGGTTACCCACAACGACACAAAGCTTAACAATGTTTTGTTTGACAAAGACACAGGCAAAGGTCTTTGTGTTATCGATCTTGACACTGTTATGCCAGGATCACTTCTTTTTGACTACGGCGATTCACTTCGTTTTGGTGCTTCCACCGCTGTTGAAGATGAGGCAGATTTGGAAAAGGTGTGGTTTGATCTTGATTATTTTGAAAGCTACACAAAAGGCTTCCTTTCGGAGCTTGGCGACAAAATCACCAAAAGAGAGGTTGAACTTTTGCCCCTCAGTGCGCTCACTCTCACATATGAATGCGGTATACGTTTTCTCACAGACTATTTGAACGGTGATACATATTTCAGAATCCACTATCCCGAACAGAATCTTGTGAGAGCAAAGAATCAACTTAAACTTTGTCAGGATATTACCGCAAAGTTTGACGAAATGAAAAAAATTGTTGCAAAATACGCAAAATAAGGAGATTATAAAATGGATATATTAAAAAATGTCCGTCTCTATGGCGTGAATTGCGATGTTTGCTATGAAAACGGTGTTATTGTTTCGGTTAATGAAAATAAAGACGGCACCCCAAGCGGATTAAGAGTTTACCCCGGTCTTTTTGACATCCACTCCCACGGTATGATGGGAATGGACACCTGTGACGTGGGAAGCGTGGAAAAAATGAGCAAAATCATGCTTTCTCACGGTGTTGTGAGCTGGTGCCCCACAACCATGACAATTGACCTTGAACAGGTAAAGAAAATAACCGACACAAAGCCCGAAGTGCCCGACGGATGCGAAATCATAGGATATCATCTTGAAGGTCCGTATATTAATGAAAAGTATAAGGGTGCGCAAAACCCCGAATACATTAAAAAGCCAAATCTCGAAGAATTTTCAGCAATTAAAAATGTTGCAACAATCACCGTTGCCCCCGAAAGCGACGGTGCAATGGAATTTATTAAAAACTGCGGAGTTCCCGTTTGTCTCGGTCACACCGACTGCGACTATGACACTGCCATTGAAGCAATCAAAAACGGTGCATCATGCCTGACCCACACCTTTAATGCCATGCCCCCTATTCATCACCGCAACCCCGGTCCCATTGGTGCGGCGGCTGAAAAAGGAATTTATGCGCAGGTCATTTGCGACGGTGTTCACATTCACAAAGCATGTGTTCTGATGCTTTATAAACTTTTTGGCGCAGACAAAATGATTCTCATAAGCGACTCTGTTCGCCCGGCAGGTCTTGCAGACGGTGAATATGAGCTTGGCGGTCTTATGACATATGTTAAAAACGGCGAGGCAAGGCTCAAAGAAGGCAACCTTGCAGGTTCAACTACCTTCCTTTTTGACATGGTTAAAAAGGCAATGGAATTCGGCATTTGCGAATATGACGCTTTTAAGATGGCTTCCGAAACGCCATATAACATGATGGGAATTAAAAACAGAGGCAAAATAGCCGAAGGCTACAGTGCCGATTTCATTGTTACGGATGATGACATGAATATTGTGTCTGTTATTAAAAAAGGTAAAGAATTTAAGTTTTAAGCAGAAAAGCTGTGTATCCGATTTTTCGGAAACACAGCTTTTGTTTTGAATCATACACATTACACTTTAGTTTTCTATATCATTGATAAGCTTTCCTTTTAAGAGTTCCTCTCTGTATTTTTGAGGGGTCATTCCCATTGTTCGCTTAAATATTTCATAAAATCTTGTAGAATTATTGTACCCTACCTCGGCAGATATTTCATCAATTGTTTTGTTGGAGCTTTCAAGCAACACACATGAATTTTTAATTCTCAGTTCCTGAATATATTCAAGCATGGTTTTACCTGTAAACTCTTTGAAAATCCGGCTGAAATATGATGGGTTGTAAAAACACTTTTCTGCAAGTTCTTTTGCGGTAATTTTTTTGTTATAATTCTTTTCGATATAACCGAGAATATCTTTTGAAAATTGTTTTTTCTCCGATTCGGTTTCAAGAGGTATCATCATTTTACGCATAATGTGCGTTAGGATAATATTCAACAGCGACTCCGTTATTTTTTCGTATCCCGGCTTTTTTTCTATATACTCTCTGTGCATTGCACTGATATAGTTTTCCAAAATCTGAATTTCTTCTTTTTTAAATTCGATAAATGACCTGTCCGTAAACTCATTTATTGTGAATTCTTCATACAATGCAATAAACACAGTATCCAAAAGTGATGAGTTATCGTTTATTTCGTTGGAAAAATACTCAGGCTTAACAAAGATGTTGTAATATTCCATATCTCCGTCGGGAGTTATGGAATGGATGCTTTCATTGTTAGCAATAAGAAGACTGCCGCGGTTTATTGAATAATTAACTCCGTTTATGCAGTGAATTCCTTTTCCCGATTTTATAAAAATGATTTCAATAAAATTGTGTTTGTGAGGTTCAATGTGATAATTTGCCTTCTGAAGTATTATTGATACATATTCATTTGTATTAAACAATTCGTCAGAACCGTATACTCTCATCCCATCACACCCCCTGTCTTATTTGATTTTATTTTATCATTAATTCCAATAAAAATCAACAAAAATAAACCGGTAATAAAATGCAATCAGATAAAAAGTAAAAAAACTGTGGTTGATAATAATGTGTATGTAAAAAAACGATATAGTATATTTTTTGAGTAAATGATAAAATATTCATATAAATGAGATTATAAGGAGCGAAAGAAAATGAGAAAAATCAAAATCCTTTTGTCATTGGTGTTGGTAGTTGCATTATCTTTTTCGATGATGACATTCAGTGCCTTTGCAGATGAAGCGACACTTTACGGAAAGAATGATGCAGAGGTGTCTCTTTCAACAGCAACACATATAATTACCGCTTCGGGTAAAACAGCATCCGTTGCTAACTCTGTTCATTACATCAGAAAAGGTAAATCGGAGATGGCTCTTTTTGAAGTAACCTTGCCAACTCTTGAAGAAGGACAGACACTCAGAGATGTTAATTTGTTTTATAAATTAGCAACCGGTTATGATGTAGAAGTTTACAAAGCAGGTTCCGATGCAGCTAATTGGACAAAGTTCGCAGATGCTGCAACAATCATGAATGATTATGACACATACGGCATCAAAAACTGTGTTACAAGTTCAGACGGTTGGTTCAAAGCTGATGTTACAGCATATGCAAACGAGCTTGCTTTAGCAAAAGAACCTAAAATGTATGTTGCAATTACAGTTCCCAGTGGTACAGAACAGTTGTCACTTGGTTTCGGTTCAACAGGTTACACAAGACCATATACAAAAGCAATTGTACACACTTCCAACGGTGCAGAGGCATCAAGTGTGAAAATTGCACAGTATCAGGCGCCTACATACGAAGACAGTAAATTCTCAACATCAACATATGCAATTAACGGGTCAAGCAAAACATCGGTTGCAAACGGAGTCCATTACATCAGAAAAGGTGCATCAGAGATGGCTCTCTTTGAAGTTACTTTGCCTACACTCGAAAACAATCAGACACTTGATTCATGTAACGTTTATTATAAATTGGTTACAGGTCATACTTCGAATATTTACAAAGCAGGTTCCGATGCTGCAAACTGGACTAAATACGCAGACGCAGAAGCGATTATGAATGATTATGACACATACGGTATTAAAGATTGCGTTTCAAAGGCAGACGGCTGGTTCATAGCTGATGTTACAGAATATGCAAATGAGCTTATTTTAGCCAAAGAACCCAAAATGTATATAGCGCTTACCATTCCCAGCGGTACAGAACAGATTACACTTGGTTTTTCCTCAACAGGCTACACAAGACCTTATACAACAGCAACTGTAAAAACAACACCTGTCATAAACTATGACGAATTAACCTCGTTAAATGAAGTTAAAGCCGGAACTTCTTATGTTGCAATGAGTGATGTAAAAAATGCTCTTTCAAAAGACGGTGAAGTAATAATTCTTATTGCTCAGTACAAATCCGTTGACGGCATCAACGAACTTGTGGCACTCACTCCTTTTGAAGCTAAAACAGTTGCCGGAAAAACCGAAAGCGAAATTATTTCCACAATTCCGCTTCAGATTAGCGAAGAAGCAACATTGGTTAAAGCATTCATTTGGGGAGCAGCTGATGCTGATCCGCTTGCAACATGTGTTTCAGCACAGGTTGCAGCTGCAGAATAATTAAAGTAGTATTAAATAACGAATAACAAAACATATAATTACATCAAAAACTTTCGGGTTTTGACTGTGACAATCGGAGGCTGCTGTGTGACCTGATTTAATCGGGACCCGGCAGCCTTTTGACAAGTTAGGAGATAACAATGAAAAATACAATTAATTTAAACGGGATTTGGAAATTTGCCCCAACCTATGACCAGAAACCAACAAACAATCACAATGTATCCTTTGCAAGAATACCCATATATGCCAGTGATGAGCTTTGCCGAAAACACTGGGAAGATGTTGAAGTTCCCGGAGTTTGGCAAAGATACGGTGAAAAATACAGTGTGTTCGAAGGGGTATGTTGGTTTTACCGTGAGTTTGAAGTAGATTTCTTTGATAAAGACTTTTTTGCAAACTTGGTATTCAAAGGTGTAAACTACAAAGCTGATGTCTATGTAAACGGTGAACTTGTAGGAGTACATGAATCTGCTTACACAGAATTTTCTTTTGATATCTCAAAATTTTTGAAACAAGGTAAAAACTACATTGCTGTTCAGGTGGACAACAGACCCACGGAGGTTAAATGGCCAAATGACTGGGGATATGGTGTGTTTGGTGGCATTCACAGAGATGTGTATATTGAAGTTTTCGACAAAGACAGTCTCTATGACATTGAGCTTACTCCCGATTTTGACATAGCTTCAAACGAAGGAATCCTTAATGTCTGTGCAAAAGGAAATGCACCCAAAATGACGATTAAAATTGACGGAGCCGAGTTTGAAATGTGTTCCGAAGCAGGTGTATTCAGCGGTCAATTCAGACTTTCGGATATTACACCATGGAGTCCCGCAAACCCCAAGCTCTACCCTATTGAAATATTCGTTAAAAATGATGTGTACGCAAGCTATAATGTGGGATTCAGAAATATTTCCCGCAAAAACAGAAAGCTTATGTTAAACGGCAAACCCTTTGAAGCCAAAGGTGCTTGTTATTTAACCGACACTCCGAAATCAGGTCTTGCGGTAACAAAAGAAGAAATTCGATTTGACCTTTTAAAAATGAAAGAAGCCAACGTAAATTCAGTCCGCACGCATTATCCCATGCCCGACAGTTTTTATGAGCTTTGCGATGAGATGGGTTTAACAGTTTGGATTGAACCTAACATATATTGTTCAAAACCCGATGTTGAACAAACCAACACAGTGTTTGCCCGGAAAGAATTTATTGATGTTGCAGTTTCAATGACCGAAGAAATGATTTTTGGTGCTCGCAGATTTGCTTCTGTTGTAATCTACGGAATCGGGAATGAATGTAACACAATGCACCCCGAAACAGTACCGTTTTTTGAAAAAATTTCGGACGTTGTTCGCAAAAGCGATAACACAAGACTTGTAGGATATGCCTCCCTTTATGGTTTGGTTGGTAAAATAGCTCACACTGTTGATGTAATGGGCATCAATTCCTATTGCGGATGGTACGGCGTAATAAACAATTTTACAACAGATGACGACATTGGCAATGAGGTTCGAAAAGCTGACGTGTCGGCAGTTCACGAAATAATCGAACGAGTTGAAAAAGAAGTTTCCGAGGATGCTGTTTTGCTTCTCACAGAATTTGGTGCAGACTCAGAACCCGGATATATTTCGGACAAGTGCCATTTGTGGAGCGAAAACTTCCACGCAGAAATTGTAAAGAACTATATTGAAGCAGGAAGAGAGCACGAATCCGTATCGGGATACTATGTTTTTGCTTTCACCGATTATAACGACCCCTCAAAGCCTATGAACGGCAGATGGAACGGATTTAACCTCAAAGGAATGCTTACATATGAAAGGGAAACTAAACTTCCGTTTTATGCACTTAAGGAAGCGTATAGTCTCGATAAACAACGCTAAAGTGCCGGCTGTTTAAGCCAAATAACAATGCAAACTAAAAACAAAGGAGCGTTCATATGAAAAAAACATTTTTGAAAATCATTTCATTGGTGCTTTGCGCACTCATTGCATTGCCATGTGTGCCCGGTGCATTTTTTACAAACAATGCCTATGCTTCCGATGAAATAATAGCGCTTACCCCAACTGATGACACCTGGACAGGCGATGCAACTGCATATGTTGTTTCGGTTCAGGGTGTACAAGTGGAAGGAGCATCATCAAATGACTATCAGCACATTCGTGCAATGGGTGCATCTGCCGCCGGCGATCTAAACACTGCAAGATATGCTTCGGCTATGTCCTATATGAAATTTGATATGTCAGATTACACCGATGTAAAAATCGACTCTGCAAAGCTTAAGCTCTATGCTCATTCCAGCAGAGACCCTGAAAACGGTGTGAAATTATATTTCTTTAAAACCGACAGTAATTGGTCTGAAGATAAGCTTACATATAATGTCGAAGCTCCGATTGTTCCTTTAAAAGGCAGCGATCTTGCAATTGATGTAACAGGGACAAACATAGAAGGCAGAATACAGCCTGATTTGGTTTCGCCGTCTTTCAATCTTGTGGGTTCTTCATCAGGTTTCAAGCTTTATGAATTTGATTTAACAGACCTTGTGAAAAAATACAATCTCAAATCAGATTCAGATATGTCTTTTGCTTTTATTGCATATCCTTCACCTTATGCAATGATGATTGCATCAAAGGATAATGAAAACGAAGAAATCCGACCCACTCTTGAAATTTCAACCTCTCCGGTTGAGCCTCTTGAGGTGGTTTCTTCGCCTGCACAGGAAATGCTTTCTACCGATGATGTTGCAATTGAATTTAACAACATTCTCGATGCATCAACTGTATCGGTTGACACAATTTCACTGTTTGAAGACGGAGAAATGGTTGATTTAACCGAGGAAGATTTTGTTATAAATGAAAATGTGCTTACAATAACAAAAGAAAAAGTGCCATACTGTGATTACGAGCTTGTAATTTCAGAATTTGTTTCCGATATCTATGGTAATAGTCTCGGCTTAGATTTGAGCTTTGCATTTTCATGTATGCCGGTTAACTCTTCTGTTACGTTAACCGATATTATACAATCTGCTCATCTTGACCCGGTTTCACCAAATAACACTCGTATGACCACCACTCCGTTTTACTTTTATGCCGGAGGAAATTATTATCCATATTACGTTGAACTTGATATGAGCGATTACATCGGCAAAAATTTAAGTCGTGTAACTTATGATATTAAGTTTGAATCGGCAAATCAGTACTTTACTGTATATTTTTATGATGTCAGCGAAGATTTTGACCCCGAAACCGTAACATATGCAACTGCACCGACTCTCGGAGATCATCTTTTCTCAAGATTTGTCGGCATTAACAGTGGTACGTATGTGGATTTTGACCTCACATCATTTGTTAACGAAAAGTTGAAAACCCTTTCCGAGAGCGATCCATACATACGTTTTGCATTAAAACCCGGAGCTTCCACAACAAAGCTCTACAGTGATTTCGCATCAAACTCTAACCGTCCGAAAATTACAATTGAATATACCGACAGTTCCTATGTGGGCGTAAAATCAACAATTCCTGCAAATGACGAAGTAGGTTTTTCTGTTGATGCCGATGTGGTAATTGAATTTTCGGGTTCTGTTGACGGAGCGGACAGCTCAAACTTTGTTCTTAAAAATCTTGACAAAAATGAAGAGATTGTAATAGACGATTCTCAAATTACCTATGATGATTCAACAAATACGGTTACAATAAGTTTCCCGGATTCTCTGGACGAACTTACTTCATATGAATTAACTGTTTCAGGTATTACTGCAGGAGAAAATGTTGTAAAAGATAAAAAAATCAGATTTTCAACTGCAAGCAGAATTGATATATCCGATGTTACTGTTTCCGGAACTATTGATTCAGGTTCAATAATTACTGCATCAGTAGATATCAGCAATAACACCGAAGTGTCCTCGATTGGTCCTGCGCTAATTGCGGTGCTTTATGACGGCAAAGGAAAAATGCTCGATTCATCCGTGGCAGGAGATGATGAATCTATTTCGGAAAATGAAGAAAAAACTCTCGAAGCATCTCTTACAGTTCCCGAAAACATAACCGATGTTTCAAAATGTTACGTTAAAGCTTTTGTTTGGGACAATGTATCCAATCAAAAGGTTATAAAATCTGTTGTTTTATCCGGTGATGAAGCATCAGCAGACTCAATGAGAGGAAAGCTTTACGGTGAAATTACAATTGAGGGAAATCTTTCTGACAGTCCAAACACTGATATATCTCTGACCGTATATGACGAAAACAATAAAATTTGTCATTACAATCAGGTTGTTTCTGACAGTGAAGGTAACTTTGCTTTCCCGGTTATGTTCGATAATTCCGGAAAGTACACTGCATATGTAAATTCGGATGTACACTTTGGCTCAAAAATTGCTCTTGACCCCATTGACTATACAGCCTATTCTGATTATAAAAATCTGTGGGAGGAAATCAGCTCCGGTGACAAAACAAGAATTAAAAAAGTTCTTGGTGAAACAATAGAAAAATTTGAATTTGACGAAATTGATTTTGATATAACCCAAATATCAGATGATGTGGCAGCTTCGGTTTCGGATTATGACTTCCCTGATGAATATTCCGACAAAGCAATTGCCGACTTTGAAAGCTTTTTGACAGATAAATGCACATATTTCAATAAAGTTAATTCGCTTTTAAAAGCAATTGACGATGCTAAAAACCAGTCAACTCTTACTGCAATTTTTACCGATGAAGAAAATGCAGAAATCCTTGGAATTACATCGTATATTTCCAAATATAAAAAGAATAAAACCAAGGTTAACAACGCTCTTGTGGGCAAAAAGTTTGACAGTCTCGATGATTTTCAGGAACAATTCAAAAAAGCTCTTGAATCAAAAGATGAGCCGTCAGGTGGCGCTGGCGGCGGAACCGTAATCAGCGGCGGTAACGGCAACGGTGTTGCATTTGGAGTTACCACCATACCGTCAGACATGACATCTGACACAAATAATCAAAATGTATTGAAAACCGAAGAAAACTATTTTACAGACCTTGACTCTGTTTTGTGGGCAAAAGATGAAATAGAATTTCTTTATCGTATGGGTGTCATCAACGGACGCTCAGAGCGCATTTATGCTCCTTCTGACAATGTTTTGCGAGAAGAATTCGTAAAACTCATTATGGAAGCATCTGAACTTAAAGGTGTATCGGAAGATGTGAAATTTGCTGATGTGCCAAAGGATTCATGGTATTATAACTACGTGTCATCCGCTCTTAAAGCAAACATAGTTTCGGGAATTTCAGACACTCATTTCGGAAGCGGCACTCCCATAACAAGACAGGATATATGTGTGATGACAGTTCGAGCTCTCGATGCAATGGGCTATCAGGTTCAGGCAACCGAAACCGTTAATTTTTCTGATTCCGCAAACATCTCTGATTATGCAAAAGATGCTGTAGCATATCTTGCTCATCACGGTATTGTAAGCGGTAATCCCGATGGCACGTTCTTGCCGTTAAAATCTGCAACCCGTGCAGAAACAGCGTGCATTATCTACAGAACACTCGAACACATAAAGAATTATGCATCCACAATATGGAAAGAAGAACCGTCTGACCCAAGTGATAACAATACTGTTTATTCATTCTCAACCCCAACCCAGGCTCAGATAAAAGCGGATATCGAAACTGTTCTTTCTTCAAAGAACCATCCCTATTTGTTTGCAGATGCCGAAAAACTTAAAAAAATCAAACAGTCTGTTGTATCGGGCGATGATGAATATATCACCCGAAAATATTCACAGGTAAAAAAAGAAGCCGACAGACTTCTTTCAACCAATCCCACTGTGCTTAACAAGGCAGTTTCTCAGGGATGTATCAGCATAAGATGTAACGTTCTTGTGCTTATGACAACCTATTATGTTGAAGGCGATGAAAAATATCTCCAAAGAGCAATGGATGAATTTGAAAATCTCCGGACCGTTGAAAACTGGAATTCAGGAGCACAACTTGACAACACAATGACAGCAGAAGCCATAGCTTTTTGTTATGACTGGCTCTATGACCATCTCAGTGCCGAGCAAAGGCAATGGGCAGAGAAAAACATCAAAGAAAACTGTTTGTCTATCGCCTATGAATATTACAAAAATCCCGATGCATTGGCTTCTCTTCGTGCGGCTCATGCAAACATGAACATAGTAATTTCAAGGGGGTCATTTAACCATACGGTATACAACAATTCAAATCTTATTGTTGCCGCACTTGCACTTGCAAAAACTGACCCCGATTACTCGGCATTTATCATTTCAAATGCACTCTATAACATAGAACCCTATTGGGAGCTTGTTAAAGACGGAGGTTTTGAAGAACCTGCCACCTATTATCACTATTGTACCGGAAGAGCCTCGGTTGCAATGAATTCACTGCAAACAGCTCTCGGAACAATGTATGGTTATGATAAGAGTCCCGGATTTAAAAATACTGCTTGGTTCGGTCTGTATATGTATGGACCCATGACATTTGGTGATGCAGGAGCTGCAAAATCCTCATACGACACCGACAGTCTCTATTTCCTTGCAAAATATGCAAGAAATACATCCATGATGAAACGAATCATAGAGCTTGATGCAGGAAGTGCCATAGATGCCCTTTTGGCATATGATAAGGGCGAACACAATAACATTACGCCCAATCTTTCCATTCCTCTCGACAGACTTCTTTCTGTGCCTGCTCAGTCAACTGCAGTATTCAGAAATCACGGCGACGACAAAACCAACATATTTACCGGACTTTATGCCGGCAAAGGAACAGCAACAGGTCACTCCGATCCGGTTTCGGGTCTTTTCTGCCTCGATGTTTATGGCGAAAGATTTATAACAGCACTGGGTGCAGGCGACTATAATCTTCCCGGATATTGGGATAACGGACAAAATGGTCAGAGATGGACTTATTATGAAAGAAGAACCGAGGGCGGAAACTGTCTTGTAATTAACCCCGGTCTCGATGTTGGTCAGGATGTTACAACAGCAGCCACCATCACAAAGCAGGAATCTTCGGACGGATGTGCATATGCAATTGCGGATCTCCAACCTGTATATCACAAACAGGTTGAAAAATATCAGAGAGGTCTTAAACTTCACAACAACAGAACAGCAATTGTTGTTCAGGACGAAGCCGTTATGAAAAAGCCATCTGAAATCTTCTGGTCTTTCAATACCCCTGCAGATATTGAAATTGTCAGCAATGATACAGCAATTCTTTCTGTCGGTGATAAAAAAGTTGCCGTAAAAGTATATGCAAATGTACCTTATGAACTTTATAAAATGAAAGCGGAATCACTTCCCACATCTCCGAAAGCTGACGGACAGAAGATACACAGAGAATATCAAAAGCTTGCAATAAAGGCAAGTGATGTAACAGAACTTAAACTCATGGTAGAAATCACACCCTTTGTATGTGACCGTCAGATGCCCAATGAAATTTCAGAGTGGATTGATCTTGAAAACTGGACCGCAACTGAACAGTCAAGACCTATCCCCGAGCTTGACAGAATTTATATTAACGGTACAAAAATTACTAACTTTAATTCCAAGAATTTCTTCTATGAATTTGAAGTGGGTGCAGACGGTAAAATGCCCGAAATCACCGTTGATAAGACTGACAGCATATACGCTGAAGTAATATATCCCGATGAGCTTCCCGGAAACATTGACATTGAAGTGTCAGACGGTGAAGGAAACTTAAATTACTATACCGTTGGAGTGAGAGCAGAGAAAAAAGCAATTGATATTTCCAAGCTTACAAAGCTCACCGTAAGCAAGATTAAAGCTTCCGACAATGACGGTAACGTGCCCGAAAATGCAATAGACGGCTCGCTTTCAACAAGATGGTCTGCAAGCGGTGAAAACGGTGACGTGACACTTGATCTTGATCTTGGTTCGGAACAAAAAATCAAAGCTCTCGGAATTGCATTCTACAGCGGTTCATCGAGAAAAACATACTTCGAAATCGAAACATCTGTTGACGGCAAAAAATGGACAAAGCAGATTGAGCTTGGAGAATCGTCGGGTAAAGATAGTGATTTTGAGTATTTCGAGCTTAATAATGTAAGTGCAAGGTATGTAAGATATGTTGGACAGCAAAACAGTCAGAATCACTGGAACAGCGTGACTGAAATGACTGTGTATGCACAGTAGGAGGAAATTACATGAGAAAAATTATATCTTTAATCTTAATATCTGTAATTGTAATTTCGGCAATTTCGGTTTTGTCGGTGTCGGCAAACACCGAAGCAAAGTGCGATGAAGCTCTTTTTAACGAAGCATCACAAGTGCTTTCGGGAATTGGATGTGTAGATGTAAGTGCAAAGAAAGATCAGACCATCACACGTGATGCATGGCTAAATCTTATGCTTGATCACTCCTATTATGATGGAGTTGATAAGGCGACACTTGCAACATCCGGAATCTATTCCGAAACCAATTACTATTTCCATCCCGATGAAAACATAACCCTCGGTGATGCGGCAACAATGCTGGTTAAGTTGCTCGGATTTATGCCGGGTGTTGAATACAACAAGTCAGTATATCTCAATACTGCGGTGAGACTTGACATAGACAACGGTATCAATGCATCTTTTGATGAGTATGTTACCTATGAAATGGCATATATCCTTCTTTTTAACTTCCTTAATGCAAATACTGCCGAGCTTAACATCAGTACAGACTCTGTTTATGTTAAAGACAGCGGAAAAAGCATTTTGGAAAGCAAATACAACATTACAACCGTTTTCGGACAGATAACCTCCTCCGAAAGCTACTCCCTTAGCTCTGATGAAGGAGATGGAGAAGGATTTTTAACACTTGAAGGAATGAAATGTAAAAATAGCCGTTACAATTCGGATGATTACTTTGCAAAATATGTAACAGCATACATCCGTGATTATAAAAATTCCAACGAGATTATTGCACTCGTTGAAGACAGCCGTTCAAAAGTAATTGAAATCACCTCTGAAAACGGAGCTTCTATTCAGAATGATAAAGTGTCTTATTACAATGAAGACGGAAAACTTAAAACCAAAGGAATATCTGTGTATGCACAGATATTCCGTAACGGTGAAAAAGTTGTATACGATGAAGACAAACTTTTGCCCGAGTGCGGAACTCTCACTCTCATTGATAACGGAATATATTCCGATGGTGCAGATGTGGTTATAATTGAAAGTGTGACCGATGTTAAAATAGAATCAATCAAAAAAGAAACTCAAAAAGTATATTGCGAAGGTGCGCTAAGCTACATAATTGACGATAATGTATCATTGGAATCGATTGACGGTGCCGGTGCAGATTTTGAATCTCTCACATCAGGAGATATCCTTTCTGTTTGGGAAAAATCCGACGGAACTCTTTGGAAAGCTGTGCTTTGTACCAACAGTGTAACCGGCACAATTACCGAAGTTTCTTCAGACAGCTTTTTGATTGACACTCAGAAATATACACTATCTTCATCAAGAAAATCTGTTATTTCCAATGGTGTGGAGCCGGGGAAATCGGTTTATGCAGTTATTAACGTTTATGGTCAGGTTGCTGATTTGACAGAAGATATTTCATCCGGTGATTTATGTGGTATATTGATGCAATATTCTCACAAAAACAGCGGTCTTTCCGAAAGTTTTGCCATCAGAATTTATGACACAAACGAAATGTTTTCTGCATATGAAGTTCGTGAAAATGCTGTTATAAACGGAAAAAGATGCAAGAGCTATGATGAAATAATCAGTAATCTTCCCAAAATTGCAAATTCCGATGTGCTCAGACAAACCATGATTCTCTATAAGCTTGATGAAAACGATAAAATTATATCCATAGAATATTCGAGCGATGAAATTATGGATTTGGATTCAGAATCAAAACTCTATCTTGTGGGGAAAACCGAAAAATCAAATGCATACACAGGAACATATAAACGTTATTCAAAATATTTCGGACCAAATATTTTTGTTGAACCCGGTCAGACACTCATGTTTAAGTATCCAATTCAGAGTGCAAACGGAGAATTGCACGATGAAGAAGACCTGTATTCTGTCACAAGCCTTAATTCCGTTGTGAGCGGAAGTTCATTCCAAAATTGCACAATAACCGGCTACAGCATAGATCCGAATTCAAAAGTTGCACGATATATAACTGTTGAATACGAAGCGGAAACAGGAGCCGGAAACACAGTCGGCGGTGATACACGAATTGCAATGGTTGGCGAAGTCAAAAAATGTGTGTGGCGTGATGAGTATGTTGAAGCCGTTACCATTTATAACAGCAGAAGCGTTTCGGGAACAACGGTGTATGGTAAAAACGATAATTATTTTACCAATCTCGGAATAGAGAGCGGTGATATAATCCGTGTTGATTACAGCGGCGAAACAAAAACAGTAAATGCTGTTGAAGTTATATGGGAAAACGAATCGGAAACACTCGCAAACGGAACTTACACATTTGGTTCGGACGGTTCTATTTGTGATGTACGTTTTTGTAAGGTTTACAAAAACTGGGGTGTGGTTTCAGATGTTTTCCCGAAAAATACAGACCTTGCAACTGTATCTTCAAAAGATGCAAAACCTGTAAGAACAGATTTGTATATGATTTTCAAATATAACAAAAAACTTGGCAAAGTAGAGACATTAAACTATAGAGATATAATGGCATATGAGGTGGCAGGTGAAGATGCTTCTGAAATCATATATGAAATGCGCTACTATGACCCAATGTCAATGTTTGTAGTTAAGTGATAAATGCACATAAAGGAGAAGTTTTCAGTGAATATATCATTATCAGATTTAACATTGAGAGAAAAGATTGGTCAGACAGCCGTTGTGCAGTCATCAACTTTAATCAATATGGAATTTAACAATAAAATGGACGAATATCTTCAACACAATCCGGTTGGCGTGTGGCATGTGTGCAATGTTGCAATGCAAATGGCAAATCTTGAAAATGTCACCGGAGATAAATATGAAGATTCTGCATTCTATCGCAACTGGACTAAGCGTGTTGCAAAATGTATGAATGTGCCGCCATTTATCGCACTTGATCCTCCGAATTCCGCTTATGCAACAGATATGGCTGACCTCGTTAATCCGCCGGTTGTCGGTGCTTCAAACAGCAAGAAAGTAGCAGAAGATTACGGAAAATATCAGGCTCTTTGTGCACGTGCTCTTGGTGCAAACTGGGTTTGGGCATTGAATGTGGATATTCCTTCAAGATTTAACGGTGTTTGCATACACAGGCAGGTTTCATCTGACCGTGATACTCTTTCGGCACTTTCAAAGTGTATTGTAAATGGGTGTCAGGAGAATAATGTTGCCATGACAGCAAAGCATTTCCCGGGTATGGATAAAGAAGAATACAGAGATTCCCATTTTGTGAATACTTGTAACAATCTTAGTCTCAAAGAATGGAAAGAAGGACAAGGCAAGGTCTTTCAGGATATGATTGACTCAGGTGTATATTCCGTAATGACAGGGCATCAGAGTTTCCCTGCAGTTGATGACACTGAGATTAACGGAGATTATATCCCCACAACTCTTTCACATAAAATAATAACCGGTCTTTTGAAAGAGGAAATGGGATTTGACGGTGTTGTTGTGACCGACGGAATTGAAATGGGAGCACTCAAGGCAATTTATCCAAAAGCCGAAGATTTGTATGTAGCCCTTCTCAATGCAGGAAATGATGTTCTTCTCGGAGTGAGCCGACTTGATTATGTTGACATAATTGAAAAAGCGGTTAAGGACGGAAGAATATCAGAGGCAAGAATTGATGATGCCTGCGAGCGTATTTTGAATGTAAAGAGAAAAATTGGTCTTTTTGATGATGTTTGTGAAGTTGAAATGAGTGATGAATTAAAAAATAAAATTGCCATATTTAACACATCGGCAAGCGAGCATTCAATCATTTTGCAATGTGACAAAAACAATCAGCTTCCCCTTGATAAAAACAAAGTTAAAAACGTGGCTATTCTTGCGTTTTCCCATTCGGAAAGCTTTCACGTCGACCTTGAAGCAATGAAAGAGGAATTTGAACAAAGAGGCATAAATGTCAGACTCCAAAGGCGTATTGAGTCTTACGAGCAGATGCATGAAATCAGCGAAGAAAATGATGTGATTATTTATGCATCATATGTAGTCCCCCACTCTCCCATGGGCGGTTCCGGGCTTTTCTGTGACGAATGCAAAGCATTATTTTATGCATTTACCTCGGGAAAATCAAAATCAGTCGGAGTGTCAATGGGTTCACCATATGTATATTACGATTATTTTATCGGTATGGACACTTTTGTTCATGCCCTCAGCAACCGAAAAGAATCACAGATAGCATTTGTGAAGGCACTTTTTGGTGAACTTTCTTTTGACGGTGTATATCAGTTTGAAAAACCTTGGGACAAAAAGAGAGGTTTTTAAAATGGATGTTTTAAAAAATGTCAACTTGTATGGAAAAAAATGTGATATCGAATATGAAAACGGTGTTATTGTTTCGGTTAACGAAAGTAATGACGCAAAACCCGCAAAAATGAAAGTATATCCCGGACTTTTTGACGTCCATGCTCACGGCATGATGGGGATGGATTCGTGTGTGCCGGGAGAAGCTGAAAAAATGGCACCCGTTATGCTTTCGCAAGGGGTTGTGAGCTGGTGTCCCACAACGGCATCAATCTCAATTGAACAATTAAAACAAGTTACACAAACATTGCCGGTTGTTGAAAACGGTTGCGAAATTATCGGATATCATCTCGAAGGTCCATATATGAATGAAAAATATAAGGGCGCATTGGATCCGAGAAATCTAAAAAAACCTGACCTTAAAGAGTTTTCGGAGATTAAAAATGTTATCGCAATAACTCTTGCTCCGGAAATTGATGGTGCAATGGATTTTATAAAAGAATGTGATTGCAGAGTTTTCATAGGTCACACCGACTGTGACTACGCCATTGCCGTTGAAGCAATTGAAAACGGCGCTATTTGCCTTACTCACACATTCAATGCAATGCCGCCAATTCATCACCGAAATCCCGGTCCCATTGGTGCGGCGGCTGAAAAAGGGATTTATGCGCAGGTCATCTGCGACGGTGTTCATATTCACAAAGCATCGGTTCTTATGCTCTATAAAATCTTTGGTGCAGACAAAATGATTCTCATAAGTGATTCTGTAAGTCCCACGGGACTCGGTGACGGAGAATATGATTTTTGCGGAATTAAAGCCTATGTAAAAAACGGCGAGGCAAGACTCAAAGAAGGTAATCTTGCGGGAAGCACCCATTTTCTTATTGATATGGTAAAAAAAGCAATAGAGTTCGGCATCCCCGAAGTAGATGCTTTTAAAATGGCTTCCGAAACGCCATATAACATGATGGGAATTAAAAAGAGAGGCAAAATTGAAAAAGGCTACAGTGCCGATTTCATTGTTACGGATGATGACATGAACATTGTGTCTGTGATTAAAAAAGGTGTAGAGTTTAAGTTTTAAAATATGACGTTTAAACCCAAGCGACATTTTCCGACAGTTTAAAACAGTATATAAATCAATGCCTCCGGGAAAGATTTTAATGTTAATTAAAATTGATTTCCGGAGGTTTTTTATGATAAACAAGGTAGAAATTTGCGGAGTAAACACAGCTAAACTTCCGGTGCTTTCAGCCGCGGAAAAAAAATCACTGTTTGATAAAATAAAAAAAGGAGACAAGGATGCTCGAGAGGAATTTATCAGGGGGAATTTGAGACTTGTACTTTCGGTGATTCAAAAATTTTCGGGAAGAGGTGAAAATGCTGATGACCTCTTTCAGGTAGGATGCATAGGACTCATGAAATCTGTGGATAATTTTGACCTCAGTCAGAATGTTCAATTTTCAACCTATGCCGTACCTATGATAATCGGTGAAATAAGAAGATATCTTCGGGATAACAATTCCATAAGAGTAAGCCGTTCACTTCGTGACACGGCATACAAAGCACTGGGCGCAAGAGAAAAGCTTATGGCAAAAAACGAAAACGAACCGACAGTAGAAGAAATAGCAAAAGAGCTTGGTATGGAAAAAGAGGATGTGGTCTTTGCTCTCGATGCAATACAGGAGCCGGTGTCCCTTTTTGAACCCGTATATAATGACGGAGCAGATGCTATTTTTGTTATGGATCAGCTGAGTGATGAAAAGAGCCATGATGAAAACTGGCTTGATGAAATTTCGCTCAAGGAAGCCATGAAAAAGCTCGGAGAACGTGAAAAGCACATCATCGATCTGCGCTTTTACAAAGGACGAACTCAAATGGAAGTAGCAAAAGAGCTTGGCATAAGCCAAGCTCAGGTATCACGTCTGGAAAAAAGTGCGTTGGGACATATGAAAAAACACATGTGATTTATTTTTTTCTTTTGGGAATAAGCAACGGTTTGTCATAGGAAAGCCTTGATGCATGATCTAAGGAATTAACAGATTCTATTTCCTCACAGGTTGTGTTATACTTTTTGGCTATCTCCCATAAATCTGACGAGCTATCGGGATAAAATACAACTATACTCGGCTGATCGTCTTTTGATATAGGAGAGTTCATATCTATGCTAAAGCCTGTTACAATACTGTGATTTTTCATCGAAACAACCGTTGCTTCGGCGCGCATAACAGTTCTTATTTGTATTTCGGACTGAGATCCCATAATATAACCCGAATTAATACAGCACACATCAGACATTATGTAATAGTCATCATTATGAATATCGCAAGGAAATTCAAATTTATATGGTGTCGATTTAAATGCACGGCAAAGACGGTTTTCTTCGTCAGCATATATAATTACCGATTCAAGATTTCCCGAAAGTTTAAGCATTCCGTCTTCTAAAAGCGAATCTCCCCGACGGTTAAAATAATTCATGTGATATATTTTTGATATCACGGAATCGCTGTCGGAAATATCCACAGCATCCTTAACCGTATCCTGGGTTTTAAATGTTTCAGACAGTGTCGAAACACACAATTTTTCGCATTGCTTATCATATAAATAATCCGGACTGTAAATATCGGATACTGCGTTAAATAAATTGTGTTCAAAAGCACATATATATCCTCTTACCTTGACCTTCAATTCCAAACCGCTGTCAGAATCACTCTTTTGAGGATTATAAGTAACATCCGCCACTTCAAAGTGAGAAACAATTCTGCAATCAGACGTGAGCTTCTCCATATCTGCAACCTCGGTAAATCCGGTCTCGGTGTTATATGTGGATATTTCATCACCATCGCTGTATAACAGCTCAATATCAGCCTGACCCTTTATTACAGCCTTGCTATTTACTGCTTTTATATCTGATATATCAAGACGAACATTTATATCAAGTACCGAATACTCACCACTGCATGATGCAAAAGTTATTGTATCTTCAATCTCAAAATTGATATCTTCACAGCCTATCATTGAGTCATATTCATAGTCTTTACTTTTATATGGAGTATTTTTAATTTCTTCGCAATCACAAAGTACATCGCTCTCTCCCTTATGCTGAATCTGAAGTATAAAATCAATCATTGCCCCTACAGAAAGCTTTCGGGAATTTTTAACATCAAATACAGTCTTGGATACAAGACAGCTGACACACGAATCATATCCCTCCTCCATGCCCGGCAAATCTGCCTGATGACTAAACGGCAGAACATGTTCGATTGTACATATTTTTGATGAATCAGTATCTCCCGAATATAAAATATTATACTTTACATTACCCGAAAAAATAACCTTGTCCTTTCTGATTGAAGTGTCTGTAACATCACAAACAGCATTAACCGAAAGAATCCGGCTTATGTCGGGACAGGTATCCGGTACAATTACATCTGAGTGTGCATTCATTTCTGTTTTAATCTGTCGGTAAAACTTACATACTGATATTGTTTTATAATTTAAATCCATAAAATATCAACCCCTCATATATTATTTTTTATACAATATATGAGGGGTTTTCATGCTTTATTACTGTTTTCTGAATGCCGCAGGAGTGGTGTTGTTTATGCGTTTGAAGGTTTTTATGAAATAGCTCAGGTCATTGAAGCCGCATTCAAAAGCAATTTCTGTTATGGATTTGTCGGTTTTGGTGAGTTTTTGGACTGCACGGTCAATGCGATAGGAAATGAGATATTCCACAGGGGTTTTGTGTGTCATGGATTTGAAGAATGAACAAAAATATTTTGTTGACATTCCAACGGTCTGCGCCATGTCTTCAAGGGTTATGGGAGAGTCGTAGAAATCACGGATATAACGCAAAACATTTTTCAGTTTTATGACACTGTCGGCAGAAGCGGAATCTATCTCGCCGCTTCGGTATTTTCCGCTTTTGATAATCAGACCGTACATCTGACAAAAAAGCCCGAGAATTATGTATTTTGAGCCATCACCCGCCTTGGAGAAGGTGTCAAATATTTTGTTTACACATGCATACAGCTCATCATCTTTCGAAAAAATATCGTTCACAACAACCGCCCCCGAAGCAACGCTTTCGGAAAAAGAAAAACCGTTATCTGTGACACCGGGAATAAAAAACGGGTTATATACGATGCACTCATACACGCAAGCGTTGGGAAGCGCACCGTGAACAACTTCGGAATTCACAAAAACCACATCGCCTTTTTTGGCTTTGATTTCTTTTTTGTTGAGTGTGATTAAAAGCTCACCCTCCAAAACCCTTATGAGTTCAAGGTTGGTGTGCCAGTGAAATGCCATTTCATAACGGGGATGTGAAGAGTCCACATGATAAAATTCGAGAGGAAATTCAAGTGTACCGTGCACCTTTACTTCATTATAGCTCATAATATCACCTGCAATGTGAATATATTTACACTTTTTTCTATTATAACACAAGTATTAACACGATTTCAAGTATATAATTATATTATTCGGTAGAATTATAATTTTTATATTTTTAATATCAAGGAGGAAATGAAAATGGCTAAATCAAGACTTATCGGCGATTATCCGGTAATCGGTATCCGCCCCACCATTGACGGCAGAAGAGGTCCTCTCAAGGTTAGAGAATCCCTTGAAGATCAGACCATGGGTATGGCTATGGCTGCCAAAAAACTTATTGAAGAAAACCTTTGCTATTCAAACGGTGAACCCGTGAAGGTTATTATTGCAGACACCACCATCGGCAGAGTTGCCGAAGCTGCTGCATGTGCAGACAAATTCAAGAAAAACGGTGTCGATATTACCCTTACCGTTACACCATGTTGGTGCTACGGCTCCGAAACAATGGATATGGATCCCATGACAATTAAAGGTGTTTGGGGCTTCAACGGAACCGAAAGACCCGGTGCGGTTTATCTTGCATCTGTTCTTGCATCACACACTCAAAAAGGTCTTCCTGCATTTGGCATCTACGGTCACGATGTTCAGGATGCCGATGATAAATCTATTCCTGCAGATGTTCAGGAAAAAATTCTCCGTTTTGCAAAAGCAGCTGTTGCCGTTGCAACAATGAGAGGAAAATCTTATCTCCAGATTGGTTCAATCTGCATGGGTATCGGCGGTTCAATCATCAACACCGAGCTTTTTGAAGACTATCTCGGCATGAGAGTTGAATCGGTTGATGAGGTAGAAATCATCAGAAGAATGACAGAGGGTATCTATGACAAAGCCGAATTTGAAAAAGCTCTTGCATGGACAAAGGCTAACTGCCCCGAAGGCTTTGACAAGAACCCTGAAAATATGCAGAAATCTCCCGAAAAGAAAGCGGAAGAGTGGGAATTTGTTGTTAAAATGATGTGCATCATCAAAGACCTTTACAATGGTAACAAAAATCTTCCCGAAGGCTGCGAAGAAGAAATGGTTGGTCACAACGCCATTGCCGGCGGGTTCCAGGGTCAGAGACAGTGGACAGATTTTTATCCCAACTGTGACTTCCCCGAATCAATGCTCAACTCTTCCTTCGACTGGGAAGGCGCAAGAGAACCCTACATTCTTGCAACAGAAAATGACACATTAAACGGTGTTTGTATGCTCTTTGGTAAGCTCCTCACAAACACAGCTCAGATTTTTGCCGATGTTCGTACATACTGGAGCGGCGATGCAGTTAAAAAAGCTACAGGCTATGACATTGAAGGCAAAGCAAAAGAAGCTGACGGCTTTATTCACCTCATCAACTCCGGTGCGGCTTGTATTGATGCATGCGGTGAAGTTAAAGACGAAAACGGCAACGGAATCATCAAACCTTTCTGGGAAATGACCGAAAAAGATCAGAAGGCATGTCTCGAGGCTACCACATGGAATGCTGCAGACCTTGGCTATTTCAGAGGCGGCGGATATTCTTCAAGATTCCTCACAAGAGCCGAAATGCCCGTTACAATGATGAGACTTAACATGGTTAAAGGTCTCGGACCCGTAATGCAGATTGCAGAAGGCTGGACAATCAATCTCCCCGATGAGGTTTCCGATGTGCTCTGGAAGAGAACCGACTACACATGGCCCTGCACATGGTTCGCTCCCAGAATCACAGGCGAAGGTGCTTTCAAATCCGCTTATGATGTTATGAACAACTGGGGTGCAAACCACGGTGCAATCAGCTATGGTCACATTGGTGCTGATGTTATCACACTTTGCTCAATCCTCAGAATCCCCGTTTGCATGCACAACGTTCCCGAAGAAAAAATCTTCAGACCGTCTTCATGGAATGCTTTTGGTATGGATAAAGAAGGTCAGGACTACAGAGCATGCTCTGCATACGGACCTATGTACAGAAACATTAGATAAGATATATAACAAAAACTCCCATCCGTTCACACGTCGGATGGGAGTTTTTTGTGTTCTGCAAATAGTTATTTCTGATGAAATTCAAAGTTATCTATATATGCTACGAATGGGCTGTCATTTCCCGCTCTTACTTGAAGTGCAGGAATATTTTCCACTGCCGGCATATCAGGGTAACCGTTGGTGTTGTGGGTTGAGGAATAAACAAGCTGACCGTCAATATAGTATTTGTTCTCTCCCACTCCGTTTGAAACAGTGTAATCAATTTTCATTCTTTTATAATCTGCAAGAGATGAAAATGATTTGCCGGCTATTCTGTATGAACCGTTGTAATCATTTATGAGCAAGGTGCTTGCATTGAAGTAACTTCCAAATTCAAATTGCAAACAAACCATGGGACTTGTGACTTTAATATCAAACTCACAAACAAAGCCTTTACCGTTTGTTGTGCCAACATCAAAAAGGATTACAGGTCTGTCACCGCCGGGGCTCGACATACAAATTGCATTATCTGTTGATGATTCAGACACAATCGAAATGTCCCCCGAGCTTCGAAAGCCGTTATTTTGCGGTATGCTACCAACAGCTATATCATCAAAAGAATATGAAGCATCCGTTGCAAAACAAATCTTCTCTGTGGGTTCGACAGCCTTTAGCATATCTGCAAAATCGGATGCGCTGTATTTACCGCCAAAAAGCGGCGGCATTTCCACACCAACCATGTTATACATATTCTGACGAAGAGCAAGCATCATTGATGAGCCGGAGGTTTCACCGTCTGCAATACAATAGGCATGAACACTGCCCTGATTGCCACCTGCTCCAATTCCCGGAGAATAGGTGTAAGAACCGTCGGCGGTTTTATGTCTCATTGCTTTTGTGACAGTGGTATTGATGATATCGGGCATTTTTTCTTTGAGATAGTTCTGTGCTTCATCGGATGCAAATTGTGTGCATGGATGAGCAAGAATTGAAATTGCATTGCTCACGTGACACGCATTGGTGTATTCCTGATTGTCGCTGAGTACGATTGATGTGACACTGTAGATAAGATTATCAATTCCCGGATAGTCGGGATATTTGGGTCTGAAGCTGTATGCCTGACCCCAATAGCTTATCACCTTGTATGTTCCGCTCATTGCATCCTGAGATATTTCGTGATTGTCAAAGGTGCCTGTTTCGGGGTTAAGTTTGCCAAGGAGACCTGTTTCGGGATCAATACGCTCTGTGATAAGCTCAAGGGCATAGTCAAAATAACCTGCGGCAATGATGTTGCCCATGTTGGAGAGCATCAGCGAACCTGCACCATAGAGAGAAGTATCCCAGCTGAGAGAATCAAACCACTCTTTAAAGTCTTCTTTGGAATTGTAGCGGTTATCAGTCGATGTGAGATTTGCTACACTTTCTGTTTGCTCAAGACGCTGTGAGGGGGTGAGATAGAGGGGTTTTCCTCCAACCATGGAAATAAGCTGAGTAGCCGCAGATGTCTGATACAGTTTTTTGCTCTCGGAAATATATTCTCCCCAAGGAGCTTCATACCAGTAGCCGTCTTCGTCACTTTGATATTCCCTTGCAAAATCAAGAAGCTTTTGCTTCATTTCGGGAGTGAAGGCATTGACAATGTCCTTTGACGAACATCCAAGCATTTTGGCGGCTGTTCCGATTTGTTTTGCCGTGCTTTCCTTATCGGGCAAAAAACCCTCGGTGTATTTGGCATTAGTTTTAAAATAGAATCCTCCGCTTTCGGGATCATAGAGATTGGCAAGCCAAAGAAGCAGTTCTTCGCTATAGAGTGTGTCATCAAAGTTTTCAAGGGCGGTAAGAGTGGCAAGTCGCACAGGATTTTCGGGTAATGCTACGCATTTTGTTATTGGTACAAGGAAGTCCTTCCACAAATAAGCACAAACAAATTCGTCTCCGTCAAGCATCAGAGAACCGCTTTTGATTTCCAACGTTTCTCCCGGTGATATTTCATAGTTTTTAAGCGAAATATCTTTGATATTCATTTTGCTGTTATCTTCATAGGCAACAATGGCTATTGTCACATTTTCGGTGTTGGTGCCGTTATTTGACAAAGTTGCACCCGCACATATGTTGCCGTTATCCATAATTGAAATTTCGTTATAAACTACCTCTGTTTTGGAGGGCTTGAACTCTTTGCAGAACTTTAGTGAATCTACAATCAAAACATCCTCAACCCGCTCTGCAGCATGTACATTGACATTTAAACCGTAAAACATCATTAAGAACAAAAGCCAAAATGCAACAAGTCTTTTGCACATATTAACTCACCTTCTTTATTGTGTCACTCTTTATTATAATACGATATATGGCATTTGTCAAAAATCCCGGCTAAATAAGAGAGGAATATTTTGCCGGGATTTATTTTTATTTAAGCTTTTCGTTATTTTATTTCATGGAACTCGAAGTTATCTATATATGCTGTAAATGCATCATCCGTTCCGGGTCTTATCTGAAGAGCAGGAATGTTTTCCAATGCAGGCATATTGGGATAACCGTTTGTGTTGTGGGTTGTGGTGTTGATAAGCTGACCGTCCACATAGAACTTGTTCTCTCCCACTCCGTCTGCAACATTATATTCGATTTTGATTCTCTTGTACTCGGCAAGGCTCGGATATGTTTGATTTACAATTCTATATTTCCCTGCGGTATCACTCACATGGAGCGCTGTGGAATTGAAATAGCTTCCGAATTCAAACTGAAGATAAACTTTTGGACTTGTAACCCTCAGGTCAAACTCACATACAAAGCCCTTTCCGCTTCTTGTTCCTGCATCAATCAAAAGTACAGGTCTTTCTCCGCCCGGGCTTGAAATTTTAATCGAGTATTCGCCAATGTATTCGGGATCTTCAACAACACTGATATCACCTGTGCTTCTGAAACCTTCGCCCTGAGGGAGAGCACCAAGCTCAAAATCGTTGAAATTATATGATATATCCGTTGCGAAGTTTATCTTTTGTGTAGGTTCAACCTTTTTTAACATTTCCACAAAATCTTTTGCAGTGTATTTTCCGTCAAAGAGCGGAGGCATTTCCATTCCAACCGCATTATACACATTTTCACGAAGTGCCAGCATCATGGATGCACCCGATGTTTCGCCGTCGGCAAGACAATATGCATGTACACTGCCCTGATTTCCGCCTGCACCAATTCCCGGTGAATAGGTATAGGAACCGTCGGAAGTCATATGACGCTGTGCCTTCATAGTTGTCATGTTAATTAGTTCGGGAAGCTTTTTGCGAAGCTTGTTGTATGCTGCGGAATCTGTAGTCTGCGAAGTATAGAGACTGATTAAAGAAATTGCATTGCTGACATGACACGCATTGGTATATTCAACATCATCACTCATAACAATTTCGATAACACTGTCGATGAGAGCTTCTGTATAGGGATAGTCAAGGTCAAGACCTTTCATGCTGGGATAGTAGCTCTGACCCCAATATCCTAAAATCTTGTATGTTCCGCTCATGGCATCCTGACTTACTTCGTGGTTTGTGAATTTTCCGGTTTCTTTGTCGGGTTTGCCGAGCATACCTGTTTCAGGATCTATTTTTGATGAAATAAGCTCAACTGCATAATCATAATAACCTGCGGAGATTATGTCACCCATATTGGAAAGCATGAGAGAGCCTGCTCCGTAGAGAGAAGTGTCCCATGTAAGGGAATCAAACCAAGCCTTAAAATCAGCTTTTGAAGCATATCTGTTGTCACCCGATGCGCTTGTGCTCATTGTTTCCGTGCCTGCCTTAGACTGTGCAAGGCGTTCCTGTGCAGTTGGATAAAGGGGTTTGCCGCCAAGGAAAGTTATGAGCTGGGTTGCCGAAGATGTCTGATATAACTTTTTGCTTTCGGAAATATAGGGTCCCCAAGGCTCTTCATACCAATAGCCGTCTTCGTCGCTCTGATAGGTTTGAGCAAACTTAAGCATTTTTTCTCTCATTTCGGGAGTCATCTCATTGATGATATCCTGAGTTGTACAACCAAGCATTTTTGCAGCTGTGCCAAGCTGTTTTGCAGTGCTTTCTTTATCGGGCAAAAAACCTTCGGTTTCTTTTGCACTGGTTTTAAAATAGAATCCGCCAATCTCGGGATCATAGAGATTTGCAAGCCAGTTTAAAAGAGATTCGCTGTAGAGCGTTTTATCAAAATTTTCGAGTGCCTCTGTCAGTTCATCGGAATGTGCAGGTGAAATTACTATGCGAGGTCTCACCTTGTTCATAGTGTCGTTCCACCACACATGATTTCCTGTTGATTCACCAACAAATCTTAAAGGAACCATTGTTCTGTCGGACATTATTTTTGCAGGAACATCAAGAACAACCTCTTCGCCGTTTACCTTTGCCAAGTTTTCACCAACAACAAGTTCAATTGTGGTTTCATCATTTGTTGCAGTGACTTTTCTTGTATTTTCATCCCATTGTACAGCCATGCCCAGAGCTTCAAAAATACCTCGCATGGGAACAAGGGTTCTGCCGTTTTCGATAACCGGATTTTGGTCAAATTCAAGCTTGTTGCCATAGACATATACCGCAAGAGAGGTATCTGCACTTTCGGCAGATGCTGCAGGAACAATCTGAAAAACAAGAAGCATTGCAACGAGGAGCGTTAAAATTTTAGTTTTCATATTAATCACCGTTTGTAGTTAAGCACAAAGCTTTACATTATCAACATAAAATGTGTAGTCAACAGTGCTTGCCAATGCACCGATAGAAAATCTGTTGCCGGAGGGAGCCGCTTGGCCGAAAACTCCGATTGCTCTTTGAATTTCATTGCCGTCAAAATAGATTGCAGTTTCTGCAAGAGCCGCATTTTGCGCTGAAGAATATTCAATCTTCACATGGTGCCATTTGCCCCAGAATTCATCGGCAGGAGCATAATAATCCTTGTCATATTTGTTGCTTGAACCGTAGTAGGAAACAACTCTTGCGTTACTACCCGAAACAGTTACGGCTAATCTTGCCTTCATTACACCGCCACCGTCATTGGGATTGAGATCGATGTAAAAAGTTGATTCGGGAGCAGTCGGGAAGAAAATGTCAAATTCCATTGAGGAAGTGTAGTTTGCAGGGAGGCTTGAAATGCCAACATTTGCATTGAGGAATCCGTTAAACTGAACGGAAGAACCTTTTGATACGTTATATTCCAAAACCTTGCCTCTTGTGCCGTTTTCTTCGGGGTCGGTTGCAACAACAACATTTTTTGGAGCAAGACGTGTTGGCTTTGAATTGTTTGCGGCAGGTTCATAACCTACCACGTGAGTTGCATCTTCAAAATCTGCAAAAACTCTTTCAGTTTTCGGAGCAGGAGCTGAGCTTGAAATAACAGGAGTTACAGAATCTGCCCAGAGAAATGCTCTCACGGTTTCACCGTCGTCTATTTTAAGTGCGTCGGATTTTACTTCTTTTTGTTCGCCTGCACCAAGAGTAACCGATTTTACTGTTACTGATTCAAGCTCTGATTTTGCAGAGTCAGTATAGGTTGCAAAAAGAACTTTTACGGTTTTTGCTTCATCTGCAGTGTTTGTAACGTTTGCACCGGCGCACATATTTCCGCTTTCAAAGGTTGAAAGCTCTCTGTAGAGAGTTTCTGCGTCGGTCTGAGGATATTCTTTGTAGAATTTCATTCCGTCTGATGTTACATCGCCACCGGCAAAAGCTGCAATAGGAAGTGCAACAAGCATTGCCATAACCAAACATAATACTTTTTTAAACATTATACATCTCTCCTTATATTATTTATCGAATCCGCCATCCCAATATACTCCGGTCTTTGCATCTTCCCAGTTGATGATGATTGTGTCCATTGCTACTGCATAGCGGGATCTTATGATAACAGTTTTCTTTTCGTCTTTGTAGAGTTCATCTTCGGTTGCAAGACGAACCGTTTCGGTCTTTTCATCATAGAGATAAATCCGACCTTTTTTATCATCGATTCTCATGAGCTTGAGCGGAAGATCTCTGCTGTTTTCGTCACGTCTGCCAAGATTAACCGAAATGTGTGTACCCCACACGGCATCGGTATCATTGTAGGTGGCTGTTGCATGAACCGCATACATTGCAGATGCATCGAAGTTACAAAAATCGTTTTGCTTGTAGGAGGTAACATCTGCGGAATTTTCACCACCCGAGAGGGCATCGAAGCAGTCTCCGTAGAGTGCATATTTTCCGGCAGCTTTTTCACGGTAGAGTGTGAACACCTTGATGAGGTTTATCACTCTTCCCATAGCATCTTTTGCAACTCTTATTACATCACCGCTTTGGAGTTTCAGAAGCGAAGGATCGGCAATAAAGTTATCGGAATCTGTTTTAAGCTGAAGCTTCTGATATTCTCCGTCATACATACCTTTTACAAAAGTTGCACTCATTCCGTCTTCGTCAAGCCCTTGAGTAACTTCTTCAACAAGCATAAACTCAGGTCCGCACATAGGCGAACCGCCAACACCGTATTCAAGAACAATTGCAGGACGTTTTATTTCGGAAACATCATAGAGGTCAACCATGGTAACTCTTTTGTCTGCCGGCCATGTAATCATGGGATCGAAAACCCCAAAGGATTTTTCAATCTCGGTCATATTGCCGCCTGCCCACACATCCTCGGAGGGAACCGTGATTCCCAAAGAACCATTCAGACTGTATTCATTGCCAAGAAGTCCTCCGGTTTTGAAAAATACATAGTTAGCACGTGTGTCACCTTTGCGATAGGAATAGTCATGAGAAAAATCTTCATCATACTGTCCTGTACCTTCATATTGATGGCGGTTTTCTTTGGCTGTGAGAATTTTTGAAATCTTGCCGTCATCGTCAATCTCATACTTTATGAGCTGATGAACAAAGGTGTCGCCGTCTTTAAATTCTTCTATGAGCTTTTCTCCGGTGTATTCTGCACCTTGTGAGTTGCGTCTTTGTCCGTTTAAAGAAATTTTGTCTGACACTTCAAAGGTCTGAACACCGCTGTCTGTGGTGAAAATTTTAAATGCTGTTTTTTCGGAAAGCCCGGTAACCTTTGACATTGCAGTTATAAGATAACCGTAAACTGTTTCGCCCATTGTTCCTCTTACAAAGCCCGATGCTTCAAGATTTGTATCAAAAAGAAGAGTAACGCTTTCACCGGGTTTTAGCTTTTTAATTTCTCCTTTGTTCTGAGAAAGAATGCCGAATCTTCTGCCGTTAACAGTGATGGAGTCATCTCCCATTTCTTCAATGGCACCCTTAATCTTTTTTGCCGACACATTTATTTCAATGTAGGATGCATCACTTGTTTTGGTTACTGTCAAAACATTGTTTGGCATAATTTCTTCAAAAGTAATGGGAGCATTTTCTTTTGTTATAACATAGCGTACATCGTCATCGCCAAGTCTCAAGTCATCCATATCATACGTATCGGTGATAACGAGATTATGGACATTTGCCTCTTTAACAACATATGTAACGCTTTCTTTTATGCTCACAACATCCGCTGTGTTTCCGCCCTCTGTGCAAGTGAGAATCACTGTGCCGTTTTCGGGTTTTAAGTGAGCAATACCAAAATCGGAAGTGCAGGTTTTGAAGTTATAAAGCCAGATGGCATCATCTGATATTTTAAGCTTTTTAACATCATTTGTTTCGTCTTCATAATAGTAAAAAAGATTTCCGTTTGTCTCCGGTGCAATGTCTGACGAAGAAACCACATAGGTTTTGGTATCGTCAATGGGTTTGGCATGCATCAGAATCTTTTTGGCACCGTCTTCTCTGTACCATGCTTCAACCCTGCATCCTATAAATGAGGAAATTTCTGTTCCGTTTTCAACATAGCTTTCACCGTCAATTGCTACAAAGCCTTCTTCAAGTTCCCCTCCGACCGAAAGAGAAGTGAAAGAGTTTGCAGTGACTGTGCCTTCTGTTTTTGAGAATTTTAGCCATTTTGTGAGCGGATTTTCGCCATCGACTGTTATATAATTCCCGTCAGGATAGCTTTCCTGCTGAAGAATATCTGTTTCAAGACAGTTATATATGAGCTGAGCTGCCTGACCACAGGTAAGGTATGATGAGGCATCACCAAGATTGGTGAGCATATCAAGCTCCCCTGCCACGATGATGTAGCCTGCAGGATAACCGCCTTTTGCCTGAGCTTTAACATCATATCCAAGCATTGATAAAAGAATCTTTGCTCCGCGGTCAAGGGTTACTTTTTCATCATAACCAACCGTTCCGTCACCATATCCCGAAAGTATGCCCATTTGCCACGCAAGTTTTATTGCACCGTAGTGCTCATCATAGGTGTCGACATCTTTAAACGGTGACTTTTCTCCTTCTGCCGCATTGTAAGACATTCCGGTAAGTTTCATTGCCATAGATACAAACCCGGCAAAACCGATGTTTTTTTCTGCATCAAAATCCCCGGGCAACATCGAAAGCCTTTCAAGCACTTCGACGGCTTCGCTGTGGTCATTTACCGTATCGCTTTGTGCATAAGTTCCCACGGATAATACGCTTGTCAAAAGCGAGATGCAAAGTATTAACGAGAGAATTTTTCGTAGTTTCATTGTCGTTTCCCCTTTCATTGTTTATAAAACTTACGGTACTGTTATTTTATCACAAAAAAATTTTCGAAACAATAATGAATTATGACATAATGCATAGCAGATGTCCGATTTTTTGAATCGTATTGACAATTATTCAGAATGATAATATAATAAAATCACTGAAAAGCATGATAAAAAGAGGTGAAGGTTTTGGACAATTTTAATTATATAAGTGAATTCAAAATTAACATTGAAGATATTACCGTTGAAATTTTGTGTGACAATCCTCCTGATGAAATAAGCAAGGCATATAGAAAAAACGCTATGAAAAAAACCATTCCTCTTCACAATCACATTTATTATGAAATATTCCATCTGACAGAAGGGAGTGCTTCTCTTAATTTTGAAAATACTTCGGTGACTTTGAGCAAAAACTCAATTGTATTGGTTCCACCAATGGAGTTTCATGCAATTAAGCCTTTGGCTGTTGATGTAAAAAGTGAAGCTATCGATTTCATCTTTATGTCAAACAAGCTTAAATCGTCTTTTCCTCTTTATAACAAGCTTGCGAAGGCTTTGACATCTCCTTTCAGTGTTTTTGAGGGGGAGAAAATTGTCGACATTACGCAAAAACTTCATTACAATATTGAATCGGGTAACTATTCTCAGATAAGCATTTTGTTTCATCAACTGATTCTGCTTATAATCGAATTATCCGGGCAGACAAAAAATGATTCTGTGAGAAATTCAACGGACACCAATATGAAAAGGCTGTATAAAATTCAACAATATATTTCGCGAAACATTACAGAAGATATTCGAATTGAAACAATTGCAAACAGCGTTTTTCTTTCAACAAGACAAATAAACCGAATTTTCAAAATGTATTTTGGTTGCTCGTTCAAGGAATATCTGGTAATTTCACGCATGAATGCAGCAGCAGAGCTTTTGCGCTCAACCGACTATTCCATCACCGAAATATATCAAAAAGTCGGCTACAATTCAGCTCAAGCATTTTACAGAGCTTTTCAAAACAGATTTTCATGCACACCGACAGAGTACCGTGAAAAATACAAGTGATTTTCAAATTGAACAGATTAATAAATTAGAATACAGTGAATTCACACAAAAACCCCCATCCGTTCACACGTCGGATGGGAGTTTTTTTCGTTGTGTTCTTTTGTATATTTAATCATTTAACAATTTCAAACTGCTGATCTTCCGGCAAATCAACAACAGTGCAGTCGTTAGCATAGGTGCATTCGGGAAGAATAATCATTGCTGTAAGTAAATCGTTATTTGCAGGAAGCGGTGCAAGATGCCACACTCCGGCATTCATTTTGATGAGGGTGTGCTTTGGAACAATGAAAACCTTGCCAAATTGCGTAACCGGTGTTCCCGCTGACGGCGGTGCAACATGGAGAAGCATATCATCATCGAGAGGAAGAATCATTTCCCATGTGGTTGTGTGATATTCCTGCTGTGTGATTATCATCTTATCGGGTCTTTTTACAACAATAGGTGAATAGCCTACTCTGTGATTGCTGTCGGCAATCATGCGATCGGGGAAAAATTTGTGAATTTCACCGCAAAGAGGATAACCGTCAGGTTTGTCCATCTGATAGAACTGACCAAAAGGTGCAAAGTCTTTGTGTGTTAGAGGTATTGCCTTTATTGTTTTCATTTTGTGTTCTCCTCGCTTTATTTATTATTTTGAATAATTTTGTCAACTTCGGCAATGCAGGGAATTGATGTTGCCGCACCATTTCGTGACACTGAAATACCCGATGCAACAGACGATCGCTTTAAAACAGTTGAAACATCATCCCCCTTTGAAATGCCTGAAACAAAATACCCGGTAAAGGTGTCCCCCGCGCCGGTGGTGTCTACGGCTTTAACAGGAAAAATATCCTGATATATTTTTGTTTCGCCGTCTATGAACACAGACCCCTTTGACCCGAGAGTCAGCATAATTTTGAGACTTGGATATGTACACTGCAGATAAGCTATGCCCTCATCAACGCCATCAGACGAGGAAACGGCTTTTGCTTCGACTTCGTTTAACACAAGAAAGGAAATATGTGAAAAATCCACTTTTTTTATTTCGTCGTTAAATGGTGACGGATTAAAAATTATGCACATACCCTTTTTATAAGCTTTTTCTATTATGTAATCCACATTGCTGATTTCGTTTTGCAAAAGAATAATGTCATCTTTTTCAAAATTCTCAAGAACCTCATCGACATAATCCTTTGTAACCATGGCATTTGAGCCCTGATAAAGAATTATTGAGTTTTCACCGTCCTTGCTGACCGAAATTATGGCATGACCGTTTTTTTCGGTCACGGTTTTCACAAGCGACAAATCCACACCACTTTCGGAAAGAATATCTTTAAGCATTTCTCCACCATCACCAAGACAACCGGCAAAATGCACATTTGAGCCGGCTCGTGCTATGGCAATTGCCTGATTAAGACCTTTGCCACCCGGAAAAAGCTTTAATGAATTTGAGTTTTGCGTTTCGCCGGGCATGGTAATGTGGTCAAGTGAATATACATAATCAACATTACACGAACCAAAATTAAGAATTTTCATTTAATCCTCCAACGCTGTTTAAAAAATTGTAAGTTTTGCAATATCGCCTTTCATTCTGAATCGGTTATCGAAATTTTCTATGTACGAAAGATATGCTGAAGGAATGAACAGGGATTTGTCTTCAGCTTCATCGTAACGCTCTTTGGCAATCTGCTTTTTCTCTTCAAAGGTTTTGCCCTGTGACCAACCAACATCAAAAAGTGCCGCATATTCCACAAAGTTTATTTCGTGAAGCTTATGTTCTGTTTCGTAGCGTTTTTTGTTCCATTCTTCAAACTCAAAAGGAGTTTCAAAATCAACAGAATCAATCTCACCCAAATCATGCAAAAATGTTTGAGCCATTATGTGATGACCTTTTCTGTTGGGTGAACACGGTCGGGATTCATGATGCCTTCCTGACCGAGAAGCGGCATGAAAGCGGATTCACCCTTTCAAAATGAATATGTTTAATTATCGCGTTTAATTATAGCTTATTTTATCCGACAAATCAATAGTATTATAATTCAAATTTAAAAATTTCTTCAAGCTCATTTTTTTCTATTATAACATCTGAGCCATTTAATGAATCTGCAATCTGACCGAGGCGGCTTCCTCCTATAACCGGAAAAACCTCGGGAATATCAAAGCTTGACATTGCACCGCAAATGACTGCGGCAATGCTTGCATCATATTTTTTTGAAAGCCTTTCCAAAACTTTAAGACGGCTCAGATTTTCGTCGCAAAGATAACGTTTTTTTGCCTTTTCGGAAAGAGAATCTGCTCCCGACTCGGACATTTTTGAAAAAAAGCCTTTTGCCTGAGATGAATATGCAACAACCGGCATGTTGCTATTTTTGTAAAACATAAACTCCTTTTCGTCCATTCCGACAAGTCCGCCTCTTTCGCCAAGGCAATATGCAGGGTTAAAACGAATCTGACTTGCCGCAAAACCCATGAGTCCGTTTTTATGTGCATATTCGTTTGCTTCGGAAATTCTTTGAGATGTCCAGTTTGAAGCGCCGAATTTTTTTATCTTTCCTTCTTTAACAAATCGGTTCATAAAATCAATAATTTCCTCAACAGGCTTTGTTTCGTCATCACGATGAAGCCAATAAAAATCAATTGTTTCTACATTCAAAGCTTTCAAGCTTTTTTCCAAATCGCTTGAAACATCCGCTACATTGATTCTCCCCTTTTCACCGCTGTCGGGATCATAATATCCGCCTTTTGTGGAAACAAGCATTTCATTTGCACCTCTCAAAGAAAGCCATTCGCCCACAACCGCTTCCGAGGCACCATCTGCATAATATCTTGCGGTGTCGATGTGAGTTCCGCCCATCTCACGGAATTTGTCCATCATTTCAAAAGCAGTTTCCTTGCTTATTGTGTCGCCAAAATATGCCGTTCCCAAAAGGATTCGTGAGCTTTTTTTGCCAAAGCAATGTGAATACCTCATGCTAAAACCTCATTTCTGTTCTATATTACCCGAACAACTTTTAATATTATGATTTATTTCATTATATCCTTTTTTCATCAGAAAATCAATATCAAAAGCATCCCCCGCAAGAAACGCTTTTAGCGATTTGCAGGGGATTTGTTTCAGAATATTAAGCTTTATTTCAAAACTTTAAATTCCGTGATACTGTTCCATTTTGCGGATGAAACAGAGCTATTGCCACGGCAGTCAAGACGAATGTATTTTGCTTTTTTTGCTGTATCAAAGAGGAAATATTCAAATTCGAGTGTAAGTCCGCTGGACTGACAAATCTGAACATTTTCCCAAGACTCACCGTCTTCGGAAACAAGAATATCAAAATAGGTGCTTCTCTTGTCACCTGAATAGAAAGCAATTCCAAGACCTTTAACATCGGTAACATTTTCGAGAGTGTAGGTTATTGACTGCTTTCCTGCGGCAGACCAACGGGAAACCATGTCACCGTCTATTGTGTTTTCGGCGGCGTTACCGTCGTCGGCTGTTGCAACGGTCGAAAGCACTTTGACCTCTTCAAGACCCGTGATATCGGGTGCGACATACACAGGAACAGGTTCTTTTTCTTCGATGATATAGGTAACAATCTTACCCGTTTGTTTGTTTTTAAGAATCACATATTTTGCACTGCCGTCTGCACTGTCTTTGTAGGAAACATCATATTTTGCAGTGTCAGCAATGCATTCAAGTTTTTCGGGCATGATGTCGAGTTCATAGCAACGGGTTGCAGGATTGAAGTCTGCAATGGGTGCATCGTCTGCAATAATTGATGTTGCACCGTCTGTTACATATTCACCCTCGGCAACTGTCCACTGCTCAAATGGTGTGATGGAATCGGATGCGGGAGTAAGCTCTTCTTCAAGAAGATAGGGACGCATTTCAAGGCGCATGTTGTAGCCTTTGGTTGACGGGAAGTGGAATGCAAGCTTTGAAATGTTGTTGATAACCTTCTGACCGTCGGGGTTTGGTGATGTTGGCAGAGGTTCACAGCGCATAACACTGAGCTCATAGGGAGCATCGCAGAGTATGTCTATTTTAACATACTTATTGCCTTTTTTAAGAACAACACTCTTTGAATCGGGAGCAATTTTGATTTCGCTGTCATAGATATTCACAAAGGAATAAACCTCGCCTGCTTCAAGAAGCTCAAGTTCATCCTGAACAACAAATACGCTTCTGTCTTCTGTGAGAGCTATGCCTCGTCTGTAGGATTTGGCATAAGGTGCATAGGTTTTGGTGAGATCGGAAATTGCATATGCACCGCGTGGTGAAGATTTGAAAATGTTGACCACATCGTGGGAATTTACAATCTGACCGCCGCCCTCATCGGGGTTAATAACAAGACAGGAGTTTGCTTCGGCTCTGCCAAAATAATATGTCCAGCGCTGACCATCTTGTCCGCTTTTCCAGTAACCTGCGAGACCATAATCATCCCTTCCGGGGTTTGAAACCCAAAGATTTCCAAGAGCCTGCAGAGTGAGCGTGCCGGAGTTCATGGTGCCGTGAGTGAGGTTTGCATCCTGAACAAACATTCCTGCAAAAACAGGGGTGTCACCGTCCCATGTGCTTCTCATGGTAACCTCATCGGTGTTTCTGAAATGTTTGTCAAGGGAGAATGTGTCCACATTGATGGGAGCATCATAGTCACCGTTCACGTTAAATCCGAGACATGTGAAAGGATTTGAAGTGTTGGTGTAGTGAACGGCATAATTTTCGAAATCCTTGTTTCCGCTGAGGATTGAAAGAAGGTATACATAGTCGTCACTTCTGGGTGCAACGGAAGAATCGTTTATAACAAAACGGTTGTCTACTGTTCCGTCATAAATCGGGAAATATCCAATGCCCTTTAGCCATTCGGTTTCGGCAAGTCCGTAAGTTGTTCCGAGAGCTGTTTGCATTGAAATGAGCCAACGAGCCATAAAAGGACCTGTGTAGCCCCAGTAGCCTGTGCCTTCATACCATGCAGAATCGGGGAAATAGCGTTTTACGGAAGCTTCCATGTTTTTGAAAGTCCATTCCATAATCTTTGTTGCATAGTCTATTTCTCTGTCGGCAAGAGCCATTGCCGCAACAAAGGTTGCTGTGTTGTCGAGAACTGCATGGTTGTTGGAGTTATAGTAAAACATTATAAAGCCCGATGTGGGTTTGTTTTCTTCGGTGCGTGTTGCCATGTCATACATGGTGTCGAAGTGTTTTTCTTTTAAGGCAGTGAAGATTTTGTCTCTCTGCTCCTGATTCATCCAGTCATAGAGCCAGTCATAGCAAATGGCAAGTGAGAACACGGGGAAGTTGTTGTCTATGTACTGATAGGTTCCCCACGATTCGAGCTCTGCCCATGCGGCGGCTTCATCGTAGGCTCTTTGAGCATATCTTTCATCGCCCTCAACCATGTAGACAAGAGCGCAGGTTGAAATTGCCGAGAGGCACTCCCCTGCTCTGCCGTTGTAGCCACTGCCGGAGAGAACCTGACCGAGGGTTGTTACCTGACGGTCAACATAGGTGTCTGCCTGGGCTTTAACATCAGCATAGATTTTTGTGAGATATTTGTTCTGACCAAATGCGTTTGCTTTAACCTTTTCGAAGTCTTCTTTGTCTGCGAAAATGTAGGGGTGACCCTTTTCAACAGCTGCAGAAATGTCTTTTTTAAAGGTTTCGGCAGTTACTTCGGGGTAATCGAAGGTATACTCGGGAACATCAACTCTGCCTTCGGGAGCATCGAATGAGGGTTTTGCCAAAAGAGCATTTGCAAGCATTTTTACTGCCTGTGATGCAGTAATATATGCATCGGGTTCAAGCTCAATACCATCTGTAATACCAAGAGCTTTGGCGGCTTCAACAAAACCGGGATAATATCCGCCCTTTACATCGGCATATAAGTTATAATCCAATGCTGCCACAAGCATTTTGCAGCTTTCTGCAAATGTGACATATCTTTCGGGATAGAAAGATATTCCGTCACCGTTTACAATGCCAAGCTCAGCGGCACGGTTAACATACAGTGCGTCTTCATTAACATCATCAAATACACTAACGGTTGAACCGACATCGTTTTTGTCCAAAAGCTTCACGGCATATTCTGCCATTGCCGCTCTTGACACATAGTCGTCGGGCGATGCACCGTCGTTTGAAAAATCATTGGTGATGTTTTCACTCACCTTTAAAAGTGCTTCACTGTCAAATGCAAATGCCGAAACACAGCCGAGCATCATGCAAAATGACAAAAGAAGTGAAATAACTTTTTTCATAAATTCTGCCTCCTTGGTTGATTATTTGCTTTAATTATACTATATTTCAAAAAATTTTACAATAGCTTAAATTAAAAAAACGAAACCATCTCAAACGCAGTAATCAAGAAGCTTTTAAAAGTTTTTTCGTTAAAAAATACGTAATATATGTTTTTTTCTGTCCTTCCTTCAATCCGAGTTATTGATGGAATGAAGTTAGTTTAATTAAATATTATTTTAATTATATTTAATTTTATTATATTATTATAATTAGGTTCTGTTTTACCGAAGTATTATATCTGTTTTTCGAAACACTTAGCTTCGATTTTCCGAAATCAAGAATATATTATTTTCAGAATAATGAGTTATATATTTTCATATATATGAAAAAGCATTAGTATGATAATACAGATATATGTGTCAAACAGTTTTGTATATCAAAAAAGCCATGAAGTTTGGGCTCTTCACGGCTTTCACGGTTATTAAATTCAAATTCATTATTCGGTTTTACAGAGTTCTGTTTTTACAGTGTTCTTAAAAGCTTCAGGTATTTGCCGTCCTTGTCTTCACCAACAAAAATAATTTTATCAAAACCTTGCTCTGCGTATAGCTTTAGTGCCGGATAATTGTCAAGGTCAACTCCTACAGAAATCTCCTTATAACCCATATTTTTTGCAAGTTCCGTGATAAAATTCACAAGCTTTTTGCCGATTCCCATTCGTCGTAACTGTTTTTTCACTACAAGTCTTGAAAGATAAATGCGTTGATTATTTATGGTGTAATCGGTATCACAAGCATCGAAAACAAGGGATATTTCGCCTAAAAACTCCCCGTCGTCTTTGTAGACATATGTTATTCTGTTTCCGCTTTTAAGCTCTTGCAAAAACTTTTCTGCCTTATCTTTGTGTTCATGGATTTTCCAGATGTTTGAACATTTTTCAAAATCCGAAATATCCAGTTTGCAAATTTCATATGCCATAATAAAAAACCTCTTTTAAGATCATACTATCTAAACATAATATTAACTATGTTAAAAATTAATGCTATAATGAACTTGTCACACACCTCGAAAAAACCGCTAACAGGCGGATTTTTTAATATAATATATTAATTTTAGCACAATACAATCAACCGGTCAAGATACTTTTCTTGTTAATTGTCGAAGTCGTAATTTCAAATTGGAGTTTATAGGGTTGTTTGAAGATGGAATTTGCACCGGAGCGTTGCCTCCCTTGCCTAAAGGGAGGGGGACCAAGCTTTGCTTGGTGGTGGGATACAAAAAACGCTCAAACGTTGTATTTTCAAGTGTTCTAAGCTTGTGTATATATCCTCCCACCGCTAACGCGGTCCCCCCTCCTTTAGGCAAGGAGGGCAACGC
>JAFQBA010000093.1 GCA_017416845.1 Clostridia bacterium | reverse complement strand
TTATAACTCAAATGGTTTTGTCGCATATCCATTATAACAGATATTTTGAAATCTGGCGAGTAGATTTTGTTTTTTTTTTCTGTTTTACCCATAAAAATATGCACCTCCAAAAGTGTCTAACTTTTGGGGTGCATATCATAACTGCTACGCTGTTTTTATGTAAAAAACACTTGCAATATCAAAAAAGATTTAGTATAATATATAATAGATATATTTATGATTGGGATACTGTGACCATATTAAACTTAAAGATAATGATATAGGAGAACGCACTTATGAATAAAGAAATAAAAGCAGTGAAAACATCCACACTTCCGGTGCTTCCTCTCAGAGGACTTCCTGTTTTTCCATATATGATAATACACTTTGATGTTGGCAGAAACAAATCCATTAATGCGGTTGAAGAATGTATGATAGAAGACCAGCTTCTTTTTTTACTTGCTCAAAAGGATCCCGAGGCCGAAACAATCACTCCCGATGATTTGTTCCGTGTGGGGACAATTGCAAGAGTGAAACAGATTCTTCGTGTGTCCGATGATGATGTGAGAGTTCTGGTGGAAGGCGTTTCCCGAGCGAGGGTTGAAGAATTTACCTCCACATCTCCCTATTTTGAATGCCGTGTTACCGAATATGCCGAATATGGCGAAAAGTCGGAGGAAAAAAGAATTACCGAAGATGCTTATGTGAGAGAAATCACAAACAGTTGTGTGACATATTTTTCTCTTCTCGGAAAAATTGACACCGAAACTGCTCCTCCGCCGTTTATCAACGTAACAGATGCCGAACAGTTTTCCGATCTTGTGGCGGCGGCTTTGGCGGTGGATATTGACGTTAAACAAGAGCTTTTGGAAGAATTTGACGTGATTAAACGACTTGAGAAAATTATGTCGATTCTGCATTCGGAAATTGAAATTCTGAAGCTCGAAAAAATGATTAACCACAAGGTTAAAGATAAAATTGATAAAAATCAGCGTGAGTATTATCTCCGTGAACAAATAAAAGTCATCAGAGATGAACTTGGCGAAGAGGATGATATTGAGGACGAGAAAGACGAGATTCTCAAAAAACTCGAAGAAACAAACGCCCCTGACTATGTGCTTGAAAAGGCACAAAAAGAGATTGCACGTCTTGAACATATGCAGCCCTCCAGCCCCGATGCATCTGTTATACGAAACTATCTCGAATGGCTGTGTGCAGTTCCCTGGAATGTCAAGGACGAAGAAAACAAAAATCTCAATCAAGCTGCCGAGATTCTCGATGAAGATCACTATGGCATGAAAAAAGTTAAAGAACGTATTGTTGAATTTCTGGCAGTACGAACTCTTTCGGGGGGCAAAAAATCACCCATTATTTGTCTTGTGGGACCTCCGGGTGTGGGCAAAACATCTGTTGCAAAATCCATTGCAAGGGCTTTGAACCGCAAGTATGTAAGAATGTCTTTGGGTGGCGTTAAGGATGAAGCTGAAATTCGCGGTCACAGAAAAACCTACATCGGAGCTATGCCCGGAAGAATAATTTCTGCTTTAAAGCAGGCAGGCACATCAAATCCGCTCATTTTGCTGGATGAAATAGATAAACTTGGTGCAGATCACAGAGGAAGCACATCGGCGGCACTTCTTGAGGTTCTCGACAGTGAGCAGAACTGCAACTTCCGTGATCACTACATTGAACTTGAAACAGATCTTTCTGATGTACTGTTTTTAACCACGGCAAACTCTCTCGAAACCATTGATTCGCCGCTTCTCGACCGTATGGAGGTTATAGAGCTTTCCGGCTACACCGACCGTGAAAAGCTTGCCATTGCAAAGGAATATATCATTCCCAAGCAGATAATGGAACACGGACTCAAAAAATCGAATGTTAAAATTTCCGATGAGGCAATTTTGGAGACAATCAACTCCTACACAAGAGAATCCGGTGTTCGTGAGCTTGAAAGAAAAATCAGTGAGATAATGAGAAAAATTGCCCGTGCGGTTGTTGCCGACGGAAAAAAGAGCGTCAGCGTAAGCGGCAAAACAATAGAAAAATTCCTTGGAAATAAAATTTTCCGTGACTTAGAAAATACAAAAAAAGATGAAGTAGGCGTTGCGACAGGCCTTGCATGGACAATGTATGGCGGAGATACGCTTTCAATTGAGGTTAATCTCATGGAAGGAAGCGGCAACATCGAACTTACCGGTCAGCTTGGAGATGTTATGAAGGAATCGGCAAAAGCCGCAATAAGTTATATTCGTGCCAACTGCAAAAAATTCGGCATAAAACCCGATTTCCACAAGCAATATGATATTCACATTCATGTTCCCGAAGGGGCAGTTCCCAAAGATGGTCCCTCCGCCGGTATAACCATGGCAACGGCACTGATTTCTGCCCTCACAGGCAAAAAGATAAGCAAAAAGGTTGCCATGACAGGTGAAATAACCATAACAGGCAAAATTTTGCCCATTGGCGGTCTCAAAGAAAAATCCCTTGCGGCATATCGCATGGGTGTGAAAACAGTTCTTGTGCCTGAGGCAAATGTGAAAGATATAGAAGAAATACCCGAGGAAGTTCGCACAAAACTCAATTTTGTTGTTGCCGACACCATGGACACTGTGCTGAAAACTGCTTTGGTTTAATTATTGAGTGAAGCAAAAGAAATGATTCGAAGAATCCTTAAGGGGGTATTCCAAACGTGAATATTCATAACGTGGAACTTACAATATCTGCGGTAAAGCCAAATCAATATCCCAAAACAGCATTTCCCGACATTGCCTTTGCAGGCAGGTCGAACGTTGGAAAATCATCATTGATAAACAAGCTCTTAAACCGCAAAAGTCTTGCCCGTGTCAGTGCAAAACCGGGCAAGACTGCAACAATAAATTTTTATAATATTGACAACTGTCTTAATTTTGTTGACCTTCCCGGCTACGGCTTTGCCAAGGTGTCGAAAGAAGAAAAACGAAAATGGGGTCAGATGATAGAAACCTATTTAAACACCCGTGAAACCCTCAGCCAGGTTATTCTTCTTGTGGACAGCCGTCACGAGCCAACTGCCGACGACAAGCTCATGATGTCATTTATTCGTGGCGTGTGCGACAGGGCTGTTGTTGCGGCAACAAAATTTGACAAACTAAAACCCTCACAGAGGGATGATTCCTTAAGACGGATAATTTCCACCCTTGAACTCAAGGGAGATGACATTATAATACCTTTTTCCGCAGTAAACGGCACCGGAGTTGAAGAGTTCTGGAGCTATGTGGATGAATTTGTTTTATACAATGGGGGAGAAAGCGATGAGTGATATTTTAAACGGACTCAACGACAAACAAAAAGAAGCCGTACTCACAACCGAGGGGCCACTGCTTGTGCTTGCAGGCGCAGGAAGCGGCAAAACCACCGTGCTCACCAGAAGGGTGGCATATATTCTTGAGAAAGGACTTGCAAAGCCTTGGCAGATTCTTGCAATCACTTTTACAAACAAGGCTGCTGCTGAAATGAAAGAGCGTATTGCATCCTTGGTTCCCGATTCGGCAGATGATATGTGGATTCGCACATTCCATTCGTGCTGTGTGCGTATCTTGAGACGTGACATAGCAGCGCTTGGTTATAAGAGTGAATTCACCATTTACGATTCCAACGATCAGAAACGAATTGTTAAAGACTGCATGAAGTCTTGCGGACTCAGTGAGGAAAATTTCCCCGTTAAGTCGGTCATTTTCCGCATTTCCGATTGCAAAAACAAAGACATTTCGCCCGAAGAATTTGAAGCGCAAAGTCAGTCCAATTACCGTGACCGTCAATATGCCAGACTCTACACCGAATATGAAAAAACTCTCAAATATAACAATGCTCTCGATTTTGACGATCTCATTTTAAAAACCGTTGAGCTTTTCAAAAAATGTCCCGATGTTCTTGCGTACTATCAGAATAAGTTTAAATATATTCTCGTAGACGAATATCAGGATACCAACGGCTGTCAATATAAGCTTGTGGAAATGCTTGCCAAAACTCATCGCAATCTTTGCGTTGTTGGTGATGACGACCAGAGTATCTACAAATTCCGCGGAGCGGACATTTCAAACATCCTCAATTTCGAAAAACACTTTGAAGAAGCAAAGGTTGTAAAACTCGAACAAAACTATCGTTCAACTCAAAACATTCTCACTGCGGCTAACAAGGTTATTGCCAACAACCGCAACCGAAAGAGCAAAAATCTCTGGACCGATGCCGGCGATGGTGAAAAAATTGTTTTGAGAGCTCTTGGAGATCAGGTGAGTGAAGCGGTTTATGTCAATAATCAGATTGAACATCTTGTGTCCAAAGAGGGTTACAAGTATTCCGATTTTGCAATTCTCTACCGCACAAATGCTCAGACCCGTGCCTTTGAAGAAAACCTTACATGTCCCTACCGCATTCTTGCAGGGCTCAGATTCTATGACCGAAAGGAAATTAAAGACATTCTTTCATATTTGAGAGTTCTTTTTAATCCCGATGATGATCAGAACCTCACACGAATAATCAATGTTCCCAAAAGAGGTATCGGCGATTCAACCGTTGCAAAGCTTCAAAGCTTCGGTGCAACCGTCGGAAAAAGCATGTTCGACATAATTACCGATGGTTCCTATGCCGAGGCCTTTGGCAGAGCCAATGCTAAAATCACCGAATTTGCCGACATGATTAAAAGACTTCGTGAAAAGATGAACACCATTCCTGTTTCTGAGCTTATTGATGAGCTTCTTTCTGCTACAGGATATGTTTCAAGACTTCTTCTTGAAAGTCCTCCGGACGATGCAGTGTCCAGAATTGAAAATGTTGAAGAATTCAAATCCAAAGCAAGAGAATATGAAGAAAAGGTTGAGAACCCCACCTTTGAAGGGTTCCTCGATAACATTTCACTTGTTTCCGATGTTGATAATTATGATGATAAGCAAAACGCTGTTGTTCTCATGACTCTGCACAGTGCAAAGGGGCTTGAGTTCCCCGTGGTATTCATGTGCGGCATGGAAATGGGACTTTTCCCGAGCTTCATGAGCGAAATGGAAGAAGGCGGCATTGAAGAAGAACGCCGTCTATGCTATGTGGGCATCACAAGAGCCCGCAAAAAGCTCTATCTTACATATGCAAAACAAAGAACACTTTTTGGCAAAACCGAAGCAAGAGCTTGTTCGGAATTTGTTAACGAAATACCAACCGAATATTTGGATATTGAGGTTAAGCGTCAGTCGGGCTTCAATGCACTCTATAATGTTGCACCCGTAAAGCGTAATACCACACTTCCCACATTCAGCTTTTCGGGAAGCTCCGAGAAAAAGCCGTCTGTTTCGTCAATTCCCGGTGTTATGCGCGGCTCCGAAATGAAATCCGCAGTTACAGATTCCGGCATCAAAAAAGGCGACAGGGTAAATCACAAAAAATTCGGTAATGGTCTTGTGCTTTCCGTTACCGATGTTGGCGGAGATTCACAGCTTGAGATTTCCTTTGACAATGTGGGCACACGAACTCTCATGGCATCCTTTGCAAAGCTCACCAAGATTTAACCGCTAAACTGCAATTCTGTCATTCTGAGCGGAGTCGAAGAATCCGGATAACAACAGACATTTCCGAAACATGATATAAATATAAGAGGACTGAATTTTTATGTTAGAAAAATTAAACGAAAAAAGCATAAATACCCTTGTGGATGCCATTCTCTCTTTAAAAACCAAAGAAGAATGTTGCAATCTGCTTGAAGATCTTTGCACAATTTCCGAAATAAAAGCCATGGCACAGCGCATTGAAGTTGCCGAAATGCTTGACGAAAAGGTTGTCTACAGCGACATCGTGCGTAAAACCGGTGCAAGCACAGCCACCATTAGCCGTGTCAACCGTGCACTGAACTATGGTGCGGGCGGCTACCGTGCTGTTTTGGACAGGCTTTGCCCCAAGGAAAAACCTGATGGCGGTGAAGAAAAATGATGCAGGGCGAGAGCTATTCGGGCTTTGCCGGAGTGTATGATTTGCTCACCGGCGATGTGGAATATGAAAAACGCTGTGAATACATTGAAAAGCTAATGAAAAAACACATGGATTTTTCGCCCGAACTTGTGTGCGACCTTGGTTGCGGCACGGGGAGCGTGTGCAATATTCTTTCAAAAAAAGGCTATGACATGATTGGCATCGATTCGTCCGATATGATGCTGGACATTGCCTCAAAAAAGAATGACGACAAAAAAATTCTTTATCTTTGTCAGGATATGTGCGAATTTGAGCTTTACGGCACCGTTGATGTGTTTTTGTGTATGCTTGATTCTCTCAATTACATCACATCTCCCGAAGATGTAAATGAGATTTTTGCTCTTGTAAAGAATTATCTCAACCCCGGCGGAATTTTCATTTTTGATGTTAACACCCTCTATAAATATGAGGAAATTCTCTCGGACAACACTTTTGTTTCCGAAGAAAACGAAATTTTCTACACTTGGGAAAACGCTTTCGATGGTGAATATCACGATTTTCGTCTCAACTTTTTTGCCAAGGACGAAAACGGAAAATACAACCGTATGACCGAAGAACATTCTCAAAGGTATCACTCAGTTGATGAACTCAAAGAAATCATCAAAGAAAACGGTCTTTCTCTTGAAGCTGTCTATTCGGAGCTTACCGAAGACCTTCCGAAAGAAGACGACCAGAGAGTTTTCTTTGTGGTGAAAAAGCCTGATGTCGATGTGTGATATTAGACTGAAAAATTAATACAAAACAAATATTAACACTTCAATTCATCCTCGTGATGTATAGGAGTGTTTTTTTGTAAATAAGAATTATATTATATTCACACATTATGCTAATATTTGTATATAAGTTAACTTCAATATTGATTTTGTGCGTAATTTTTGATATATTAAAATATATGATGATTTAAAACAATGGGAGAAAAACATGAAAAAGATAAGTTTAAACGGAAAATGGAAACTCTATTTTTACAATCAACTTGAAAAAGATATTAAAAATCCATCGGAGCTTGGCGGTGAACAATGCATAAAATGCAGTGTTCCCGGCAATGTTGAGCTTGATTTGTCAGCTGCAGGGCTTCTTCCTGAAGATTTGTATTTTGGCACAAACATGAAAGAATGCGAAAAGTTTGAAACCTATGCATGGTGGTATGAAAAGGAATTTGAAATTGACAAATCCATACTTTCGGAAAAACTTTATCTGCACTTTAACGGAGTGGATTGCATAGCCGAATATTTTTTGAACGGGGAAAAAATAGGTGAGAGTGAAAACATGCTCACAGAGCATGAATTTTGCATAGACGGTGTTAAAAGAGAAAAAAACATTCTTCATGTTAAAATTAATTCCTTTGTGCTTCGTGAACATGAGGAAGAATTTTCCGAAAGATCGCTTTTGATGAATCCGTTTTTTCATCAGAAATCCGTTGAGCTTCGAAAAGCACCTCACATGCACGGATGGGATATTTTGCCCAGAGCCGTAAGTGCAGGAATATGGAGAGATGCAGAGCTTGTTTCAAAAGGTGATTTTGAATTCAGACAGTTTACATACATTCCCGTTAAATATGAGTACGGTAATATGCTTGTTTGTTTTTGCTATGACATTGCTTGCCCCTATGACAAGCTTAAAAACAGCAAAATCATCATAAAAGGCAGCTGCAAAGGCAGAAGTTTTGAGACAGAAAGCCTTTTGCAAACCCACGGAGGCAGAATTGAACTTTGCATTGAAAATGCTCTTCTTTGGTGGCCCAAGGGTTATGGCGAGGCAAATCTCTATGATGTTAAAGCACAAATTGTATGCGACGGAAAGGTTGTTGCAGAATATGACTGCACAATGGGGCTTCGCACAATAAAACTTTTGAATTCATATGTTGCCGACAAAACAAACGGAAAATTTGCCTTTGAAATAAACGGCAAAGAGATTTTTTGCCTTGGAACAAACTGGGTTGCCCTTGATGCCTTTCACAGCCGTGACAAGGAAAGATATGACAAAGCTCTTGCGCTTCTTGATGACATCGGATGCAACATGGTCAGAATGTGGGGCGGAAATGTGTATGAAGACACAGCTTTTTATGATTTTTGCGATTCACACGGCATCATGGTGTGGCAGGATTTTACCATGGCGTGCAATGCCTATCCACACTCTGAAAAATTTTTGAAAGAAATAGAAAAAGAAGCCGTTTTTATCATTAAAAAGCTTCGCAATCACGCTTCCCTAACCCTTTGGGCAGGTGACAACGAATGCGACAGCATGCTGACTGAAAGCATATGGACAGACCCAAATTCCAACATCATAACCCGTGATATTTTAAAAAGAGCAGTGTTTAATCATGACACATGGAAGCCCTATCTTCCAAGCTCGCCCTATTACGGAAGCGAAGTTATGGAAAAAGGCGGAAAAATTCAGCCGGCGGAACAGCATGTCTGGGGACCGAGAGATTATTTTAAAAGTGATTTCTACAGTGAAAACGATGCTCACTTTATCAGTGAATGCGGCTATCACGGCATGCCTTGCAGGCAAACCCTTGAAAAATTCCTTGAAAACAATGACATGAAGCCGGGAGTAATAACCGAAAACAATATTCTCCACTCAACCGATTGGAAAGGCTCCGACCACAGAGTGCGTCTTGTGTCCGATCAGGTTATTCAGCTTTTCTCAAAAGTTCCCGACAATATGGATGACTACATTCTTGCTTCACAAATATCTCAAGCGGAAGCAATGAAATATTTTGTGGAACGCATGAGAATAAACCGCCCGCAAAAGAGCGGAATTCTATGGTGGAACCTTGTTGACGGCTGGCCTCATGTGTCCGATGCGGTGGTTGATTATTACTTTGAGAAAAAACTTGCATATGATTATATCAAACAGAGTCAACAGCCATTTTGCATCATGATGGACGAAATACAAAACTGGAACAGCCGAATTGTCGCTTCAAACAATACTCTTGAAAATGTGAATGGTGTTGTGAGGGTGTCCGACGGCGAAAGCAAACAGATTCTCTTTGAAAAAGAATTTTCTGTTATGCCAAACTGCAGTGAAGCTCTTGGCGAAATAAAGCTTTATTATTCGGAAAAAAGACTTTTTGTCATTGAGTGGGAAACCGACAAAGGCGATGGCTTTAACCACTATATCAGCGGCGGTGTTCCGTTTTCTCTTGAAAAATATAAAAAATGGATTGAAATAATTTAAACGGAGTAGGGCTTCAAATTGGAGTTTATCGGGCTGTTTGAAAAATAATAATGAAAATCGACCACGGGGCATTTCCCGAAAACACATACGAACTTTCGCATGAGAATTTCGAAAATTTGATGTCCCACACGAACCGCTCCGCACCGCATCAACCAGATGCGTGCTCGCTAATTTCGGCTGTTTAAGGAAACTGATTTACGCCAAAATTTTCGGCGTGACATCAAATTTTCGAAACCGTTCGTATGACTGTTTTCTGAAAATGCCTCGTGGTCGATTTTGCCGAGTTTGTGCCACCTTCAAATATTTAAGTGAGGCACAAATGTGAAGTTTTGAAATTATTTATAATCTTAATCACATTAACACCAAGGCGTCTTCCGCCTATGTTTTATTCGGCAGCAAATCCTGTTTTTCAAGCATAAAAACAATGCCTCTTCATTGTTTTTGCTTG
>JAFQBA010000092.1 GCA_017416845.1 Clostridia bacterium | reverse complement strand
TGCAAAAAAATACACTCTTAAAGGTTATGACAGCGATGATATTATATCAATCGGTACAATAGGTCTGATAAAAGCCATAACCTCATTTAATCCCGACAAGGGTGCAACACTTGGAACCTTTGCCGCAAGATGCATAGAAAACGAGATTCTTATGACTGTGCGTTCAGGGAAAAAGAGTGCCGGAGAAGTTCTTTTGCAAGACCCCGTAGGCAAAGATAAGGACGGAAAAGAAGTAACTCTTATGGATAAACTCACAGCTGAAGGTGAAGAGAGTGTTTTTGAAGAGGTAAGTCTCAAGCTGAGAATACGTGAGCTTTATGAAAAGATGCGGGAGGCTCTCTGCGACAGAGAAAGGCGTATATTGGAGATGAGATACGGTCTGTGCGGAGGAGAAGCTCTTACGCAGATGGAAATATCAGAAATAATGGGAATATCACGTTCATATGTATCTCGTATCGAAAAAAAAGCAATAGGTAAGCTATGCAGAAAAATGAGCAGGGAGTAAAAAGGAAAATAACATACAAAAAAAGCCTGCGGTGAAATTTTCACTGCAGACTTTTAAAAACTATTTTGCGCTTTTGCATACGCTGCAAATGTCTTCAGATTCGGGATTAAAATTACCGCAACCGAAGCACTGCCATCCTGTGTTGTTATCCGACACGGTTTTTGGTGTAGCGTAAACGGTCGGATATGGCGGTTCAGACGGTGTGGAATGCGAAGTTTTCGGGCTGAATTTTAGTGTTGAGTGAGTGGGCGGAGCATCAGGTGGAGTTGGAGTGGTGTAAGCCGGTGTAGTGATATGAGAGCTCTCTCTTTCCCTCATTTTTGATAATCGCATATTATGTTGAATTCCTCTTAAATATGATGGCAGAATTGCAACACGGTTTATAATAGCCAGCACCAGTGCGATATATACCTGCGGAGTATATGAAATAGCGTCAAATTCTATGTATGTTTCATTTGCAATGAACATGGTAACGAAGCCGACTGCAATGCTTATTATGGCAGATGTCATTGCTCCGTAACCCTTTATGGGAACAAATTCATTTTCATACTCTGAATAGGATGAAAACCCTGAAAACATATATCCGATAAGCGAAAGCGGAAACCATAAATTCACCGCTGAGAGAATGGCTGAAAAGAAAATAAGCTCTTCATTCTCTAAATCAAGAGATTTCATAAATAATTTAAAAGCGTAGGTATCGCCTCTTGCTATGAATAATTCAATCGAAAAAAGCGGAGTCAGAGAGATAATAAACATTATAATTGTTATTACTATTGATACGACTTTGAAACCGGTAACACTTTTGTACCCATATTCCGCCGATGACATGAGATTCGTTCTTGTTTCGACTCTTTGACCGCACATTATACAAAATGAAGAATCATTGTCAATGTTTGCTCCGCAATTTTTACAAATCATATTTTCATCTCCTTTGTTGGAATTAATCCGTATATCAAAATTATAAAATATTCAATGCATTATGTCAAGTATTTGATTTTTTTAAATGGAAAACAACCGTTATTGCAGGCTGTCTATGCATGAATTTGTGAATTTTTCCGACTTTAATCCGAAAAAATGTCTTAAAATTAACATTTACATTGGATTGGTAATGTGGTAGAATGAAGACTGATAGAGATTACTTAAAGAGGTGCTTAAATGAAAGATAAATATATGGAGAATGAGCGATTGAGCGTTTTGCTGTTTTTGTGCGTTGCTCTTATTTATGCTTTTACATATATGACCAAAAACTGTTATGCCGCGGCGATGGTGCTTCTTGTTGATGAGGGTGTGCTTACCAAAACACAGACAGGAACCATAGGGGCGGCGTTTTATCTGGTGTATGCACCTTTTCAGATTATAGGCGGAGCGGCTGCGGACAAGTATTCGCCCTATAAGCTGATTGCCATTGGACTGTTAGGCGGAGCTGTTGCTAATATTATCATATCGTTTACGAGTAATTACTATGTAATGATTGTTGTATGGTCTCTCAATGCTGCGGTACAGTTCGGCATATGGCCGTCCGTATTTAAAATAGTGTCGACCAAGCTTTCTCCCGTGCACAGGCATAACGGAGTGTTTTACATAATGTTTTCAACCTCGGGAGGATTGGTTTTAAGCTATATATTTGCAGGATTTGCCGACAGCTGGCGTTCCAATTTTGAAATTTCATCGGTGACTCTTATTGTGTGCTTTGTCCTGTGGGTTGTAGCCGGAAAATATTTTGACAAAAAAATGGTTAGCGAAGAAATTCATTCCCACGGTGTTGCACATCTTCCTGAGCACAAAATGCCCGATAAGGCAAAAAAAGCCGGGTTTGGAAGGATTATGCTCAGGAGTGGACTTATTATTCTTTTGCCGGCTGTTATTATCAGGACTGTTTTTGAACAGGGGATTCAAACCGTAATTCCAACCATGATAAATGAAAGTTATGATAATGTTTCTCCATCTTTTTCAAGCGTTCTCAATCTTATACCGATCTTTTTTGGTATTTGCGGTAAAACAGCTATGAATTTTGTTTACCGAAGAAAACATTATAACCAGTCTATGGCAATGGGGGTACTGTTTTTAGTTCTCATTCCTCTTCTTGCGTCAATGCTTCTTATAGGTAAGATAAATATGTGGATTATTCTGGCAATTGTGTCAATGGTTGTTTTTATAGCAGCTGCAGGATCTTATATTGCAACATTTATGGCGGTTCCTTTTACCGATTACGGTTTTAACGGCACAGCCGCAGGCGTGCTTAATGCCATGGCTTCTTTGGGAATTGTTGTGGGAAACTACGCCCTTACCCGTATTGCCGACGGTTTCAGCTGGACTGCTGTGTGGATTGTACTCACTGTAATGTCTGTTGCAGGATGTATCCTTTGTATGATTGCATTCTTCCCATGGAGAAAATTTATAAAAACTGAATATTAAAATAGAAAAACAGGGTGTAAAGAATTTTACGCCCTGTTTTATAGTTAATAGAGGATTTCAGTCTTGTCCGTTAAGTATGTTGTTTTTTCTTGCAGATAAATAATATGAAACTATACAGAGAATGGCTTCAGCTATCCAGGAGATTACCCATCCTGCATATATGCCGTGTATGCCATATTTCCCGACAAGAACAGCACTTGCAACAACCCTTACAATGGATCCGAATGTTGTTGTGATAAGAAGCATTTTCATATTTTTGACTCCGCGGTAAAATGCGTGAAAAAGATTGTTTACTACATTGAACAAGATAAAAGGCAGATAAAATTTTGAAAAAGCAATTGAAAATTTGAGACCTTCTCCGACATATTCTGACGGGAAAAATGCTTTGCATACCGGAGCGGCAAACACTACACAAATCAATATGAAAGGAAGCACCAGGACAGCCCCTTGCAAAAATGCAACTTTAATGCCTTTTTGAATTTGGTCAGATTTTTTTGCTCCTACACATTGAGCGGTATAATTGGTAAGGGTTTTTGCTGAATTCTGATATACATTTGCGTTAATTTCATATATGCGGTGAACAACAGAATATGCCGCAGTAATGCCTCCGCCAAGGGCATTTACCATTGGTGCAATCAAAAAAGAAGCTGCATACATAATCATTTGCTGAATTGTAACCGGAATTGCATAGGATACGCTTCTTTTTATACTGAGCATTGAAAAGTGAAGTTTGAAATCCTTTTCACCGGGCATTTTTGAAAAACACCCTTTTATTTTAACAATGTAGAAAATGTCAACAATAAGTGAAGCTGTAACCGACGACAAAGCGATGCCGAATATCCCCATGTGAAGCTGTGTTACCGAGAGTATGTTGCCTGTGATGTTGAGAATACTGGAAACTATTGCCATTTTGAAAGAAAAGCCGCTTATTCCCATGGCGTGAAGGCTTACGGCAAAAAAATTGTTGAGAAGTATTGGTAGAAGGCCGCATGTATAGGTGACAAAGTATATTTCTGCATCTTTTTTTATACTGTTGTCAATTTCAAGGAAAGTAAAAATGCTGTCTCTGAAAAAAACCATGATTGCAGAAACAGCTATGCATGATAAGGATACAACAATGAAGTTACTGTAGAGCGTGGTTTTAAGTCTTTCATAGTTTTGTGATCCGAAAAGCACAGCAATATATATACTGAATCCTGCTGAATATCCCCAGAATACTGATGATATAAACTGTATGAGTGAAGCGGTTGCGCCTGTTGAAGCAATTCCCGAAGCTCCGAGCCATTTGCCTGCAATGATCGAATCAATGATAGCATATGCCTGCGATAAAACTCCTGAAAGTACCAGCGGAATTGCAAATAAGATGAAAGTTTTGTAGATGTTCCCTTTAGTTAAATCCTTCATTGACAGCTCCTTGAAATTTGGCTTGTTTTTTTCTTGATATTGGTATATAATCAGTTTATCACAATTCGCAAAAAAATCAAGTATGTTCAAAATTTTGTGAAATTCTCAACAATTATCAAGAGGCAATGGGCTATGTATCAGAAAGAGCGTATAGAAAGTATAATGAATATTTTGAAAGAAAATGGATATGTCACAGTGAAGTTCATAACAGATAATCTTCATTACAGTACGGCGACAATAAACCGTGATCTCAATTATATGGAGAAGCAAAAGCTTGTTAAACGAAGCTATGGCGGGGTGGAGCTTGTCAAAAGAAAAGGCGTTCCGCTTCTGTTCAGATATCACAAAATGAAGGTGGTTAAAAACCGTATGGGCAAGCTTGCCGCCGACCTTGTAGACGACGGAGATACAATTTTTGTTGACGGTTCCACCACAACCGAATATATGGCACGTCATCTTGACACAAAAAAGGGGATAACCGTTATAACAAACAACATTGCCATAGTCTCATATCTCAGTGAGTACAACATCAATATTATTTGTCTCGGTGGCAGGGTAGTTGAACCGCCGTCGATGCTTTCGGGAAGTGATTGTATTGAAATGGCGGCAAAATATAATGCCGACAAAATGTTTTTTTCTACCGGAGCAATTTCAGAGAGCGGAATCATCGGCGAGGGAGAAATGTATTATTTACTTCACAAAACCATGGCTCAAAATTCCAAAAAGATTTATTATATGGCAGATCATGAAAAAATAAATGAACAAGTCACGTTGAATGCATTTACACTAGACGATGTTGACGGAGTTGTTACGGATTTTGTTTTTTCCGGTGAGGTTAAGAACAAATATAAGAATACCAAATTTTATGAAGCAAAATAAATTAATTAAAATCAAGAAAGACATTCCCAAAAGAATGTCTTTCTTGATTGAATGTTTTATTTTTTAGACCCTAAGAGGAATATGGTTAATTTTTCATCTCCAGAAGCTCTTTTCTTCTTCCTTCAAGCTGCTCAAGGAAATGCTCTTTGCCTTTGGAATAGTTTTCTCTGTCCCAAAGAATTGTATATTCTTCGGCAATAAAATCTATAAGTTCTACAAGCTCGTCAATTTTTTTGCTATCACAGGTTTGTGACATTCTTATGATACAAAGCTCTGCGCTTAAGATTACCATTTTGCTGTTTATGATAATTTGTCTCTTCCAATTTTCGTCAAAATCAGTTTTAACTACATCTTCAAGACATCTCTTCACATACCATATTACATTTTCAAAAAAGATTGGTTCACCGCTCACCTTAAGGTCAAAGCAAAAGGCTTTGGTTTCGGTCAGAGGATAGCGAATTGTGTAGCCGCACATCGTGGTTGAGGGAACACGCTCGGGTTCAAGAAGATAATATTGCTGAAGCATTCTTATTCTGCTTGAAATTTTTGCATTGAATACATAATCGTCAAGATATTTTTCCGCATAGCGTGTGTAGTGACGGGGGTCTTCGTTTGCACCGTTCCACGAAATCTGACCTGCCATAACCGCAGGGATAAGGCTCCACACGGGGAAATGAGTGTGACCTTCGCCGCATCCCCAGTCGGTGAGCATATAGCCCTTGGCACCGTATTTCTCACCAAGCTTTCCGCAGGTGTAGAGATTAAATGCACAAAGGTCGTGCTTTCCCGTAAAGGTTATCCAAGTCTGATTGCCGGGGCAAATGTAAAAGCTTGTACCCATTGAGGCAAGGTCAATGCACCGTTTTTCCATTTGGGCTGTGATGTCTCTGTCATAGCCCCAGTTAAGGGCAACGGCATCTTTAGGAACACGGCTGTAGCTTTCGGGATATTTGTAGACCATATCTGCCCAGAATTGCACCTTTTTGCCATACTTCTTTCCAATGTGGTCCGAAAGTTTTCCGAGCCAGTCCATAAACACATTTTCAACGCCCTTTTCCTTGCACACCTCTTCAAGCTGGAATTTGTCAAGCTCATAGGCTTCGTCAAGACCGATGTTTACATATTCCGACTTAAAGTGGGGAAGAAGGGAATCGTAGAGATTATCCATAAACTCAAAGGTTTCGGGAAGAAGGGGATTAATTGTTGTTGAACGATGGCTGCCGTCTGTGAGAGCAAGGGGCTTGAACTCTTCTTCGTCAAGCCAGGTTCCCATGTGACCGAGACTGTTCTGGTTTGGTACAAGGTCAATGAAGCGTTCTTCGCAGTAATCCACAAGATATTCAATATCCTCCGGTGTAAGGCAGTCAAAATCTTCGGTATATTTTGGGTATGCCTTGCACTTGTATACGAAACTTTCCATATAAAGCTGAAACTCGTTATATTTGAGATCCGCCAAAAGGTCGATAAGTCTTGTAATGGTAGACACCTTTGGCATTCTGCATCGGCTGATATCAAGCATGTAGCTTCTCTTTTCAAAAACCGGGCTGTCTTCAATTTCGCAGCAGGGCAAGGCATCTTTGTAATCAAACAATAGCTGTCTCAGTGACGAAACTGCTCTGAAAATTCCGTTGTCGCAGGATGCGGTTATTGTTATTCCGGCGGAATTTATTGTTAGTTTGTATTCTTCTTTTCCCAATGCGGAATCTGTGATAATTGTCACATCTTCATTACCGTGTTTGTATTTTTTGTATAAATACATCAGATCGATAGATTCGTCATAGGCTTTTAAGATATATTTTTCATCGAAATAGTTTTCTTTTTTTGCACGTGGAAGAAGCATGGTCTTTCTCCTTTACTTGACAACTTTAACCCATTCTCCGGGCATATCCTTTGCCTTCATAATTGCTTCTCTCACGGCAATTACAGCAACGGTTTCTTCGGGATCAACGGGGATTTCTTTTGTTCTGAAAAACTTAACAAGTGCAGTAATAAAACCCGGATAAAAGTCTTTGCAGTCATCCATATATCCTGCAGGCTTGCCGTCCTTGTATTTAACGTGAATCGAGAACGGACGTTTGAAGTCGAGGTGATGACTTGTGGCAAAGCGACCGTCAGAAAAACGGATAACATAACCGGGGCATTCTTCTGTTCCCAAAAACATTACATCTTCCGCCTCATGACCCATAAGCATGATTATTGGCTCAATGTGGTGTATGCAATATATACCAAGAAGACCCGGGCCACGCATGGAAAGGTTTACGATTCCCTCTTTGTCAAAATCGGCAAGTCCTTCGGAAAAACGCAAAGCACTTGAAGAAAACATGGGTGTGCCGTGTGCCTTTGCTTTTTCAATCAATCGTCTTGCGGCGGCAGGGTCGGGCGCAAAGGTTTTGTCAACATAGGTGGGTTTGCCGCTTCTGAGTGCTTTGTCGGCAAGTTCTTCGTGAATTTCGGGATAGTTTGGAGCAAGAACGATGAGTACATCGCTTTTTTCGATAACTTCTTCTTCTGTTTCACAATATGTAACATTATGTTCTTTTGCCCACTCCGGACCGGGGATTCTGTCTTCTTCGGGGGGAGGCATCATTTCCCATGCATAAATTTCTTCAACGTCGCCGGCTTCTTCTCTGAGCCAGTCGGGCAGGTGGTCAGCGTGCCACTCGTTGAGATATTTGTCAATCATTCCTATTTTCATTTTTCTCATCCTTTCTTGATGGTAAATTGGGGTTTGTAGGGCTAAGTACAAATGAGGTTGAAGCAATTCGCTAATGCACAAAATGCCATCGGGGGACGGTTGCTGACAGATGAGCGAAGCGAAATCCTTTGGCACATAAATTCAAAAATTTTGTGTCAAAGCAG
>JAFQBA010000091.1 GCA_017416845.1 Clostridia bacterium | reverse complement strand
TGCACCTGCACCGATGCCTGTGAAGGAGTATGCATCCATTGCGGTTGCACCTGCGGTGAGGCTCATAACGCCGTCGGAGTAGGCATAGGTTGCCTTTGTTGTGCCTTTGTGTGTTACGGCATTGTCACTGTGGTCGTTATCAATAACATCTCCCTTGCATGTCACGGGGATGAACACATCGCCGTATTCTGCATGAGTTGCCTTGATGTAACCGTTTTTCACGTGGTTTGTGGTTGTGTCTTCTTTGCGTACATCTGCAAAGCCGAGTGTCCAGCCATCTTCAATGGTGATGGCAGACAAAAGATCTGCCGAGCTTATCTGATAGGATGCATTTGTTGGATGTGAGAATACCGAAACCGCATCTTTTCCGATAACAATATTGGAATTATCTGAGATCATTGTTGAAAGCAGATATGAAGCCGTGGGGTTAAAGGGCGGATAGTAGTAGCCATAGTTTGTGTCAAAATCCTTAAATTGAACGGTACCGTCTGAACTGCCCGATGCAATTGCAAACACTATTTTTGTAAAATAGTTGGTGGGTACTATTCCGATGTTTGAAATTTTGCATTCCTCATTAACCCAAAGCTGGAATCTGTTGGCAGGTGCGTCATACACAATGGCAATGTCGTGCCACTCAGCTTTTGCAAGAGTTCCGCCTGAAACTTGAGTATTTGCATTGTTCATATGAGTATATGAACCGTCACCGTTTATTCTGATGATGTTGAAGCTATCTCCGTCCCAGCGGTAGTTAACAACACCTGTTGCATTGCCCGTAACTTTCATTTTGAATTTCACTGTGTATGGCAAAGCGGCAATTGCATCTGCATTTCCTGCACCGTTTCCGATGCCTGCATAGGTGTAGCCGTCAATTGCACTATTTCCTGCAGTAAAGGTTGCAATTCCGTCGGAGTAGGCATAGGTTGCCTTGGTTGTTCCTTTGTAGGATGCAGCATTGTTACTAAAATCATTATCAATTACTGCACCCTTATGTGTAACAGGAATAAATACATCTGCATAATCTGCGTGTGATGCCTTGATATATCCTGACTTAACGTGGTCAGGTGTTGCTGTTTCCTTGTTACTGTTTACATATGTTAATGCCCAGCCTTCACCTGCAGTTAATGCTGATACAACATCAGCTGAACTTAGCTGATATGTTGCATTTGTGGGATGTGAGTATACGCTAATTGCACTTGAGCCAACAGCCACATAGTTGCTGTTTGATGTCATTGTTGACAACAAATGCTCGGGTGTGGGCTTAAAGGGCGGATAATAATATCCGTAATACGCCTCAAGGTCCGAATACGCAACAGTACCATTTGTACTGTCGTTCTCCATTGCAAGATATATCAGGCTATAGTATGTTCCCGCAATTGAGCATGAATATCCTTCCTGTAGCTCGCCGTTTACATATAGCATATACTTATTGGTCTGTGAACAATAAACCAGTGCAATATCGTGCCACTGCTCTCTTGCAAGTGTGCCGCCTTCAACCAATGCACCGTTTACATTGTACTTATATGTACCGTCGGGATACCATCTGAACAATCTGTATGTGTCGTTTGCATCAGTCCAGCGGTAGTTTACTGCCGCTGTTGCGTTACCTTCAGCATAAACCTTAAACTTAATTGTATAAGGAAGCTTCTTAAGTGCTGTTGCATCTGCTGCAGTTGAATTTCCTATATGAATTCTCGGCATCTTTCTTATTGGAGTTCCTACAGCAGTAATTACACCAGCTATATCATCTTCTGCCTTGCCGCCAATTCCACCGGCAAATGCAAACGAAGCATTGGTCGTTTCGTTTGTAACTGTACTATTCTGAATGTTATCTTCAATTACCGGACCCTTCTTAACGATAGGAATATACATATCGTCAAGACCTGCCTTTGTAACCTTTATATATCCGTCTGTTACGTGTGATGAAGCATTTGCTTCCTTGTTTGCATCAACATATGACAATGTATAACCGCCTGTGTTTGACAATGCAGAAATCAACGTAGCTGATGAAATTTTGTGTGTTGACTCTGTTGTGTGTGATAATACTGCTATGGTTGTATCCATAGGAATGATTCTTGCATTGCTTGATGTAATCTTTGACAAAGCAACAATCATATCAAGGTTGTCAATAACATTCTTCAGCTCTGTAGCAGCTGCCACAACCTCTGCCTCTGTCACAGTTCTCTCTAAAACTGCAACCGCCTTGTTCTTTTCGTTTGTAATTGATGTTGCAAAGGTTTCATCATACTGTGAAAGATTGATTGCATCTGCACGGACGATTTCATCATACAATGCTTTCTTTGAAACTGTTGTATCGGCTGATGCAACCTCTACTTCTGCACCAACTAACTCACCTATAACTGCCTTTACAGTATATGTCTTTGAGCTGTCTGCATTATCAAGTACAATTACGCTGTAAGGTGATTCCATAACAAACTCACCGTCAGCAAATACTTTGTAACCTGTTGCAGTTGAGCTCTTAGCAATCTCTAACTGCAATGTTGTGCTGTCAAGATATGTTCCTGTTGCACTCTCAGGAGTAAGAGCCGCTATTGTTGTACATACTGCTCTTAAACTCTCGTCGCCGTCGTTATTAAGTGCCTTTACTGCATATGTATACTGGTTATCACCTGCAACATTTTCCATTGTATATGATGTTTCTGTTACATTCTCTGCAACAAGCTCATATGTAGGTGATGAATTTGTTGCACGGTATACATTATACTTTGTAGCACCTGATACTGCTGACCATGTAATGTTTGCATCTGAGCCGTCTGTGTACTCAACTGCAAGGTCTGCAGGTCTTGATAGCTTCTTATGTGTGGGAATGTCTGTTATAACATATGACTTTCCGGCCTCTGTGTTAAATGTGATAACATCGCCGTCTGCAGTAAATGAAACTGTGTTTCCGTCGGAATCCTTTACTGTTGCATCTGCAATGTTTCTGTACTTAACCTTACACTCACCGCCGTTGCGTGATGTAATTCTGAATTCGTCTGCCTGCTCATTTGACCATGTTGCACCTACAACAAAGTTACCGCGTGCAACAAGACCGTCGTATGAACCGTCTGTCCAGCTGTCTGTCATTGCCGCTAAAGGCTCAATATATCCCATATGGCTCTGCAACAGCATCTCATCAATGCCTGAAACAATACCAAGGTTACCGTCTATCTGGAATATCCCATTAGCCCACAAGTTGGGCTTTGTACTTCTCTTAATATAGTACTGATACATCTCGTAGGCATCGTCACCTTCATTTACACGTGCATACAAACCCATACGGTGAGCATATGTCCATGACCAATGGTTAGGATCACCTCTATATGTCAGAGCAACATTTACCGCATCCAGCCATGCAGGTGTTGACTGGTTAATAAAGTCTCCGGGGAATGCACCGGTAAGATGAGAAATATGACGGTGGTTCCACTCGCCGTACTGACCGTATGTTGTCTCCTCACGGAATTCCTTAACCTGACCTGAATATCCAATCGGTATGGGGTCAATCTTGTCTATCTGTGATTTGATTCTGCTTACAACCGCATCACTGTCATCAATACCCAATAGCTCTGCACCCTTTAAGGTGTCAAGATAGTTACCGTATGCCCAGCCCTGTGCAAAAGTAGTACCGACTCCTTTGATTTCGGGAGCGTGGTTCTCGGGTGAGCCTGACTCGGGCATCAGAAGAAGGCCGGGATATTCGGGAATCTCCTCCATCTGTCTTGACATATAGTTAGCTGACCCTGAAATTGCAGGATATGCTAAATTCTCAAGAATATCTCTGTCGCCTGTAAACTCATAGTAGTCCCAAAACAGATCCGCCGTCATTGCACCTGTAGCGCCACCGTCTACACCGGTGGCACGTGTTGCATACGTACCATAGGGTATAAGTCTTGTTGTAACACCCCAACCGTTGTTTCCGCTTGAATCCCAGTTATCGGGATGAGTTGTCTTTATGTATTCGCTTGCATCTGCTGTAACGTCGGGCAGGTATGCCTTATACAAATTTACATATGACTCAAACATCTCCGTCAGATTAGATGTAAATGTAAGCCAATTGTTCATTTGTACATTGATATTACCCCAGTATCCTGCAAGACATACGGGATAGTCATATGCATTCCATGCACCTGTTAAGTGTGCAGGCAGTGAATTTTCTCTTTGTGATGCAATAAGAAGGTATCTTCCGTACTGATATATCAATTCCTCAAGATACTTGTCTTCTGTTCCGTTCTTGTAATTTGCAAGAAGCTCGTCTGTGGGAAGAGGTGAAACCTCTGTTCCAAGGTCAAGCTTTACTCTGTCAAAATATTCTGATACATCTGCAATGTGGTCAGTCTTGACAGCCTCGTAGCCTTTATTTACTGCTGCTTCAATTCTTGCTGTTACCTTCTCATGAGGATGGGGATTACCTTCAAGCTTAACACTGTCAGGCTTTGTGAATGTATCTGCTGATAATATGTAGTTTGTATCAAGAGCTATATAAATAATAGCACTGTCAGCACCTGTTACGGCGATTTTGCCTTTGTCGGCAACACCATTTGTTACAGTGTTTGAAGCTACCATTGTACCACCTGTAGGTACTATACGGTACTGTGCCTCATAGTCAATCTCATAACCGGAAAGATGACCTGACAAAGTGATGGTATTATTATTTTCCTCATCTGCAACAACTGTACCTGTTCTTTCGCAGGTTGTTGTTCTTGTGCCGTCCGCTACACTTGTTTCTGATGCAAGGAAGGGAATCATAGGTTCAAGAGAGAAGTTCAGGTTTCCGCTACCGCTTGCCGTGAGCTTGATTGCCATAACATTGTCGGGGTAGCTTGCAAGATATTCTCTTTTGTAGGTTACGCCGTTATAGTCATAAGAAACCGATGCAAGAGCATCATTTATATTAAGATCACGGTAATAGTTTGATACACTTGCCTCATCGTGGTTGAAATGAATATAGGTCTCTGCAAAATTTATGTTTCCCTTGTCCAATGTGTGCAAGGTTTTATCTGACAACTGCACTCTTTCACGGTCTGTACGACCAAAAACTGCCGCACCCATATAACCGTTACCTATGGGCAACTGCCAACACTCCCAACCGCTTGTATGCTCGTTATACGTCGGGTTAATAATACCGTCTGCCGATTCATCGGGAGCAGGTTTGTCATACCACAGCTTGTATATCTTTTCTGCTTTAGTAGTTTCTTCGCCTGCGGCAAAAGAAACCGGAATCGCCGAAAAGAACACTGCAAGCATAACAAGTGTTGCCGTAATTCTTTTGAAGAAATTTTTCCCTTTCATAATTATATATCCTCCTTTATGAGAATAGCCTAAAAGGCTATTATTATAATTTCATTTTACCACATATTCTTTCGAAATAATTGTATTATTCTATATATTTTTTGTACTATTCCGTAATTTTAACCCCCCAAAAAAACATATTTTTGTGGAATAGTACAAAAACTCCGCAGAATAATACAAGACTTTTCACATTATCTGTTATATAATAAATAATGAAAATAATATTAAGGAGGACGAAGTTTTGAAAAAGTTTGTTTCTTTAATCACAATTGTAGCAATGCTTATAGCTTTACTCCCGACATTTGTAATTTGCAATGCAAATGTTGCTTTAGCCGCAAGTGATGCAATGACATCTATCGAAAGCGAGCTTTCGGCATACAAAATAGGCGATACCGTAACCGTAGCAAACGATGGCTACATTGGTATTCCCGTTGAGGCTACCACTTTTTATGATATCTCACACGGCAAGGTTATCGACAAGTTCGACGGCACAATGATTTTCATTTATGTGGTTAACACCTGCATCGAACGAATTGGTACCGATTCGGATGTGAGCATCATAAAATCAATGCTCGACAGAGGCTATGTTGTTACGGTTGTTGACTATCTCAATAACCCAAAAGCAGTAAGCCCCGACCTCGACTGGTCAGCAATTGAAATCCGCACCAAGCTCAGCAAAGGTACTCTTTTTTCAGACAAAACGGTTTTTCCTTCCGATAACTATCAGGAAATCTACACTGTTCCTGCAGGCTACAATGTGGATATGCGAAATGTCTTCTGGGAATTTGACAAACACGGTGCAGACGGTTCCTATGAGAGAGTTGTTGAAGTGTGGAACAACGATTTCAGAGGATGCAAAAGAGACAGCGAACTTCTTATGAAATGGACACGCCCCGACGGAAGCCGAAAGGAAACACAAAACGGTTTTGACGGCTCCGAGCCTCAATGGTATGATGCAGACGGAACTTTAAATAACGAATCGGGCGAATATATTCACATTCAGCACACAAAAGCTGTTGACATCACCGACCCGGTGCGTCTTGACGGCACTCCCCTTGACTATAACCTCTATGCAAGCATCATCTATCCTACTAATCCCGAAAAAGAGGTTGCAGTTATGACCTTTGCCACAAGCTCGGCAACCATTTCCGAAGGCTTTGCGGTAAGACCCCACTTTAACGGCTTTCTTTTCAACGGCTATGTGGGCGTAACCTATGACTACGGCTTTGTTCCTATGGAAAAAGAAAGAAATGACATCTACAATTTTGCAGGCTCCTACACCGGCGGTGTAACCGGAGATAACATCACATATTCACTGCAGTTTTTCAATGATAAATACATAAATACCGCCGCCATGAGATATATCAGATATGTGGCAAAAACCGATGACCGTTTCGGCAAATGGAACGCCGACACAGGTCTTGGAGTGTATGGAATATCAAAAAGCGGATGGATTAACTTCCTCGGCACATCTCACCCCGAAACTCTGCCACAGTATTCACAGTTTGTTGGACATCACGGTGAAACACGTTATGATAACGGACTCACAACCGCAATTGAAAAAGACGGCTATACCATAGACGCCGGCGAACCCCAACCCTGGCAGAGCGTAAACGGTGAAAGAATCGCTTCAAACGTTAACTTTATTCATCTCAGCGTAGGTGCGTGTGAGCAGTATGTAACCGAAGATTTTTGCCCTGCATATAACACCATCTGCATGAACGATGTTACGGGAGCGCAATATCACTACGGTCCTGCCGGTGCAAATGTACTCAGGATTTATGACATTCCCTCTGTCAACCTTGAGCTTCCCATAGGTCATACACTTGCTCAGGGCAAGGATTTGCACTATGGTGCAGACGGCTATAAAACTTTATATGATATGACAGACTACTATCTCCGTGGGGGCGCGGTTAATGTTGTATACATTTCCCCTATAAACGGTGCAGATGACATCGAAGCCGACGAAAGAATAAAAGTACAGTTCACAGGACCTGTTTTGGAATCGGAAATTGCAAAGGTAACAGTTAAAGATTCCACCGGCAAAGTTTTAAACGGCACATGGGAACCTTCACACGGAAAATGCCTGTGGGAATATAATTCAGAGGCACTTGAAGGCTGTGAAACCTACACGGTCACCGTACCGTCAACCCTTAAAGGCGAAAATGGTGTAGCCGTTGCCGAGGGAAAATCAGTTTCATTTTCCACAGCAGGAGAAAAACAGTTTGAATCACTTTCATTTGCGGGAAACCAAAAGACCTACAAAACTCCCGAGGGCACATATGTATATTTCACAATGCCCGACAAAGATTCTATTTCAGAATTTTACACAGATTCCTACAACCTGAGATTCAGAGTGTCAAACGATGCAGCAAATGCAGTTGAGCTATACAGCGTTAAAACATTTTCAAAAAGCTCTCCCGCCTCATCTGTTCCGGGTGAACTTTTAGACACTGTGTATCTTCGCAGTGACGGCTACTATGAGACGGATATTTCCTCATATCTGGCAGACACCGAGCCGGGCAGTGAAATTGCATTTTTCCTCAAAAGAGCAAAAACTCCCGGAGAATTTCTTGTTAAATCACCCGATTTCTCTGTCAATAAAGGCGGCGCCGCAGTGGCTGCACACATAACCAATGAATACTCCGAAATCCCCGGTGAAAACAAAAGCGGTATGGCTCTTTACGTAGGACCAAAAACATATCTTACCGATACAAGCTCAGGCTACACGAACACATATTACAAAAAGGATTTGTCCATGACCATGACATTGGCTCAGTGGACAAGTGAGGTTCCGGAATCCTGGTTCGGCAGAAGATTTCGCATAAACATGAAAATGTATGACACCGGCGAGCGTCAGGTATGCGCATATCTCACCAAAAGACACGATCCTCCGGCAGGCTTCATAGACTACGATTGGGGCATGTATAATATTCTCACTAAAGAAAACACCTGGTCAGAGCTTGACTTTGAATATCAGGTTTATGAAGCAGACATAGGAAAAGGTTCAAAGGGACTCGTCATCGACATAAATGCCAACGGTTATCCCGAAAAACCCCTCTACATCACCGATTACACCGCAACTGAAATTATAACCGATGTTGTAATCGACGAGGCAAGCATTGTTTTAAAGGATGCCGAAATTGTTCTTGAAACAGAATACGGCACAATTCCCGAAACATACAAATCTGTGGAGAAATATCCTTTCGTTCTATTTAAGGATTCCGACAAGAGCTTTGTTAAAGCCTTTGGCGAAGAAACAAAGTCAAGCTCAAGTCCGAGCCTCTGGTATGATATTCTTCACAACATGAGATATTATTATAAAACAGGCTACACTCTTTTAATGAGAAGAAATTACGAACACACGGGTGCCCAGTATCCAAACCTTGCCTACGGTCCGGCATCTTTGACAATTGACCTTGGCGGTTACACACTGTCCTCAGCTTCTTCAACCATGCTCACCTCCACTTCTGCATCCATGCAATATGACACAACCCCCGAAACAACCGCAATAAAGTTTAAAAACGGAAAAATCAAGGTTGGCGCAAGTCCGTTCATGACCTTTAATATGTATAACAACGGTGACGGCAAAGGCTATGATTTTGATTTTGAAAACATAGAATTCGGCTACATTCCCGGAGCAACAACAACAAATCCGCTTATGAGCTTTGCAAACTGTGCATCATCGGTTGATTCTTCTCAAAGGTCAAAATCCTTTGTTGATTTCACCGACTGCATTTTTAAATTCACCGACAATGCACCATCGGGAACAATCACACTTTTCTCTCTCGGTTCATCCGATGACACTGTTTCCGTTGACATCACCGTTAACGGCGGAAAGATTAAATCCGACAACGATATTCTCCTTTCCGGTGAAAACAACGGACAAAGCACATTGGTCTTTGGCAGAAATGCAGGCGGCGAATATCTCAGTGCCGAGATTAAAACCGGAAAAGCAATCACAAGTGAAACAATCACCACCGCAGACGGAACTCTCATGTTCCAAAAGGACAAAACAGAAGGCATCTATGACAATTACATTCTCGAAGTTCCTCTTTTGGATACCGTTGGACTTGTAAAAACCGGAACAGACAAAAACATTAGGATTTATGACGGAACACTTTGTGTGTTCTCAAGTCCGCTTTCGTCAGCCGGTGCGGCATACAAAGTGGATTCAACTGAGCTTGTGTCGAGCCTATCTTCAACAAACGGCTACACACTTTCTTATGTTGATAAAAACAAAAACACCGCAAGTCAGACTTCTGTTTCAGACGGTTACATAAAAGCCGAGAAAGCAGGCTCCTCAACGCTCTACATTCCCATAAACAAAAGCTATCCTCTCGCCACATTGACAGGTATTGAAAACTTTGTTAAAAATTCGTGGGAATATAACAGAACCAATGTTACCTTTGCGGAAAATCACGCAGGCTTTGGCGGTAAGAGTCAGTCAGATGTATCTGCAGGATTCACCTCAACAGGTGCAACCTCGGAAGAAGCCCTTATAAGAACAAATCAACTTTTTGCAACAGCCGATGATATAACTTCCTACACCGTTGAATTCAATGTATATGCTGATGGTGATGCTGTGGCGGCAATTAATCTGCAATACAGCGGAAATGACGTGGCATATCGTATGTTCAAATGGGATGCAGCCACGGGCAAATATTATCTGACAATCAATAATGTTTCAACCGAAATGGGCACACTCACCCCCGGAAGATGGCACAGAGTTGTTATGAATTATAACTACAATGGTATGCGTTTGTATTTCTATGTGGATGGAGAATACAAAGGAAATTCAACCCCCATATCCCAGTCACAGCAGACAAGACACAAATACATGGCAATAATGCCGGCAGGCTCCGGTGCCGGAAAGGCACTCTTTGACGATGTGGTTGCATACACAGGCTTCTACTATCCCGAAAATGATGTAGTTTCAGATGTCGCAACCTCTTCACTTTCTGTTTCCTCCATAAATAAAAAGCTTGTTTTTGACCGCAGAACCTTTGGCGATTTGTCATCACTTGCATCAAATGTAAGCTTTGGGGCAGGAGCGAATTCAGTGAACTTCTTTAAAGATGGTGCTTTTTCGCAAAATGCAGCCTCTCCTTCTGATGCAAAGCTTGCTGTTCTCACATCACCGAGTGGCAACGGATATTGGTACTATGATGTGACAGGCTATGTTGCAGACGATGTTAAATTCACCCTCGCAGACGGAAAGCTTACTGCAACCTCATCGTTGATTCTTACTTCGGATAATATGCGAATCTTCCTTGTATCCTATTCAAACACTGGTACTATGGTTGATGTTGCAATGTCCGATAAAGTAATCACGGCAGGAAATGAAGCGTCCGCAACACTGGATTATAATGCAAAATACACCTACAAGGCGTTTGTATGGGGTGAAAGCGTGAGTCCCCTCAATTTTGCGGCCACATATGAACCGTAAACAAAATATGATTTGATTTTAATTAACAAAAACGGCATCGGGATAACCGGTGCCGTTTTTGACGAATAATTTTTCACTTTATCACTATCACAGTATTACAAATTAAACCTGAAAAACAACATAATCATCGGGCTCAATCAAAGCCTTGATTAAAACTGTTTTATCGCTCATTTTAACTTCAAAACTGCCATTGCCGCACTGCTTTGAAAGCTTTGAAAAATCAAGGTCATATTTCGATTTTTCAAACACAATCTCTGCATTGGCACTTTTGTTTGATGTGTTTATTACATAAATTTCGCATTTGCCGTCTTCCCTTTGCCATATGCCCGATTTAACATAGGATACAATGTAGGGCTCGGTGAAAGACATGGCAGGCTCGGAGCAGGTGTCCGCAATATCCGATGTGACAGATGGCGGACGAAGAAGAGTTCCCCGAGTGAAAACCTTTGTTTTTTCATAGCGAAGCTTTGCTATTTTTGCAAGAAAATCAAGCTTTTCCGGGTCGGAAAGTACCTGGGGATTTATCCAGCCGAGGCTTTGACCGTAGAGAAAGCTCTCTGCAAGATTGCTCTTGAAAAACGGCGTGTCATCTGCTTTTTTGCCGTTGGTGTTTCTGCCGAACATGGTTACATAGTTTGAATAGATGGCAGAAAATGCAGGCACCGAATTGGAGTGAAGCCACACCCATGTCAAGAAGCCGTCCATGTGCTTTGCAAAGCTTTCGGCATTGCACTCTGTGGTGAGGTAGCCGTAGGACGGTTTTTCTTTTTGCAACCTTTTGAGCATTTTTTCGTAGCCTCTCACCCACCAGCTTCCGCCGCCGGGTGCATGGTCGTGGTTTTTGTCACAGCAAGGCCTTGGCATTGATGCGGCAATCTGATCCATATACACTCCGTCAACACCAAGTTCATAAAAGAGCTTTCCGACAACTTCGGAAATTTTATCGTGCCAGAACTCTGTCGTGGGACACATCATTGCAAGGGTGCAAAGCTCCCCTGTTTTTTCGTGGGATGCGTGCTGTTCGGTGTAGACCGAACCGTCAAGCTTTTTTGCCGCCCATTTTTTTGCCTTTGACGAAAACTCAAAATCGGTGTCTTCTTTGTCCAAGGTATCCCATAGCTTTGCGTTTATGTAGGGCATAACGGAAATTCCGTTTTCACGAAGCTTTTTTATGCCCTCTTTAACACCGTCTTTTTCGGGAAAATAGTGAGGAAAGTCGTTGTTAAAGGGGATTGTGTGCCAGTTGTAAAGATGATAGCCAATGGGAATGCCAAGCTTTTCTTTCAGGGCAATGGGTCTTTTTATCCATCTTTCCGGGTCGGGATTTTCTTCCTTTGGTCTAACGCTTTCGGGAAGTGGGTCGGGATTGCCCGGAAGATTGGGAAGCCAGTCCATAACCCAAAGAGGAATATTTTTAAAACTTTCGGGAGTGTCGGGACGGTACTTTTCGCCAAGCCATTTTGCATTGTTTATCACAAAATCCTTGTAGATGAGGGTTGCATCATACCAGTCGCCCTCAAAGCACTGCCACACCATTTCGCCTGCAAGGGAAAAGCTGTTGGCACCAAGCCCCATGCCTTCCGCAGGGTAACGACACACAAATTCTACCGATTGTTTTTCTTTGTCTGTTTCAAAGCCGAATCTTTTAAGAGCGCCGCTTTCATCGTGAACGGCAGTGTAGAGAGATGCAGTGCTGTTCCAGAATGCAAAATACTGCATTGTGTAGTGAAATCCGCAGGGGTATGAAAGCATATCCTCAAGCTTGTGAGAACAGTCGGAAGTCATTATGTTTTTTTCTGCAATTCCGCCGTACTTTGGCAAAAACGCATCATAATCACTGCCCTCAAAAACAAGGTGAGGATAATCTGCATACATAACCGTGAAATCGGGATTGTTATTTTTGATTTGAGTTTTGAGAGAGACTTTTTCGCCTTTCACACACACGTCAACCAAAACATCAAAATCACAAATTCCCCCCGGAGAAGAAAGCACAACCGAAAAACCGTCACCTTTTTTTGAAACATTGCAGTTTTTAAACTCGGAGGCTTTAAAAACCTTTTCTTCGCCGCTTGACAGATTTTTAAGAGAAATAACGGTAAGCTCGGAAGATAAAATTTTTATCTTTCCGAGCTTACCGAAAACTTTTCCGTTTTCTATATTAATATTCATCAAATCCTGTATCATTGCTCTTTTCACCCATACCAACTGCTTTTCTTGCTTCTTCAAGAAGCTTGTTTCTGTGGCGTTCGGTTATTCTTGCCATAGCATCACCCATTACTCTCCATGCTGTTTCGGGGCTATGCATACGGTAGTCGTTACCGTCGCATCCTCTGTAGCCCCAAATGAAGATTTTGCGTGCACCTGCATCATAAATTGCATCAGCTGCTGCTATGATTTCTTCTTCTCTTGACTGTGGAAGACCGAAACCTCTTATCCAAACATTGTGGTCTTTGTTATATTTCTTGCAAAGCTCAATGTTTTCTTTTGTGGGATGATAAATAAACTTATAAGCATCAACATAGCCTTCAACTCTCTGATAGGGGTCGCTTCCGATGTTTTGAATATGAGGCGACTTAAAGAGAGCTTCTGCCTTAGAAAGACAAATGCCGTGGTCTGCCTGAAGTTTTAAGATGAGAGCGTTTTCCATGCCCTTTGAGGTTGCATATTCACACACGGTTTCAAAATAGTTGGTGAATGTCCAAAGACGGAATTCTTCAACATCGTCATCATAGAGAACGGGCATTTTTCTGCCGTATCTTTCTTCAAAAAGCTTTTGACAAACTTCGCATCTGCAAGCCCACACTCTCGGTCTGCCGTTTTCGTCAAAATCGGCAGTTGTCATATGGGGTTCGTCATATGTAAGCTTTCTTGCGCCTGCATCATATGCGGCATCAATCCATTCTTTTGTGAATGCAATAAATTCGGGACGGTTGTAGCAAACCATTACTGCAGGAAATGCAGGGTTTTCGATTCCGCCAACATTATACACCTGCTGACAGCCGGGATGTGCACTGAGGAAATGGGAAGGGTCACCGGGTGCACCGGGAAGTCCCCAGTTGTTGAGGTATACATCAAGACCGTTTTCACGGGAAATTTCAATAATATCTTTCATTATTAATTTGTGACGGCGAAGGTCGTTATGTGAAAACATATGCACAACTGCATTAAAGCCGTTTGCCGCAATCTGACGCATATCGTCTTTGATGTGAGGTATCATTCTGTTGCCGTGGTAGGCAAGTCCTTTTACCAATGTTTCACTCATTTTAATCGCTCCTTACATATAGATTTTTTGTTAAAATAATTATATCATGGCATTTGTGATATTACAAGATAATTTTGGTTCTTTTTTTGTATTATAGTATCGCTTGAGGTGTTTATATAAATTGGAGTTTGACTCCCTATTTTCTATTCTCTTATCCCTATTCCCTATGTGGATAAACTCCAATTTAAAATTATTTACCAAATGCATCCACGGCTTTTCTTATGGAAAACTCATTTTCTTCCAAAAGCTTTTCGGAAGTTTCGGCATCCACGTTGCAAATGTCGGACACAATACCGATCATTCTTGCACGAAGCTTGATGTTTGTGGGTTTTAAGTTTATCATAAAGTTTTCATAAACCTTTCCGGTTTTTATCATGGCACAGGTGGTCAGCATGTTCAAGACCATTTTCTGTGCATTTCCGGCTTTCATTCGTGTGGAGCCGGTCACAACCTCGGCACCGGTGTCGGTGAAGATGTGCACATCAGAAATTTTTCCAATGCGGCAATCCTCATTGCTGGAAAGTGAAAGAAGGGTTGCACCGCATTTTTTTGCCGCTTCCATGGCAGACACAACATAGCTTGCATTGCCCGAAGCGGAAATTCCCATTACAACATCCTTTGCGGTAATGTTTTTGGCAAGAATGTCAGCCTCGCCCTGTGAAGCTTGGTCTTCAACATTTTCCTGCGCACGGACGATTGCCTTTTCTCCTCCTGCAATCACGGCTTCTACCATGCCATATTCAACACCGTAGGTTGGCGGGCACTCTGCCGCATCGCTCACTGCAAGTCTGCCCGAGGTGCCTGCACCAACATAGATGAGCCTGCCTCCTTTTTCAAAAGCATCAGTCACAATGTCAATGGCTTTGGCAATTGCTTCGGAAGCGTTTTCTACGGCTTTAACAGAGTTGTAGTTTTCTTCATTAATAATCTTTATCATTGATACCGTGTCCATTTTGTCGATGTGAGTTGTTTTGGGATTTCTCATTTCTGTTTTCTGCATTTTAACTTCTCCTTATATTCTTCTCATATAATCTGCCTTAAATTTTTCTTCAAATTCTTCCGTTGCAAATTTCTGCATTTTGCATTCATTGAGACACATGAGACATGCACCGTAGATTTGCGGCATATCGGGAATAATGATTTTAACATCACTCGGAATACATTTACCGATAACATCATACAAAATGTCGGCATTGGCAGTGAGTCCGCCAGAAATCACAACCCTTTTGGGGCAGTTTGTCACTTCAATTGCATGAACAACGATATCTGCCATCCACTCAATGCTTTCGGTTACGATTTTCTTTGCGGTTTCATCGCCTTTTCGATAGGCTTCAAAAGCTGTGCGTGCAAAGGATGCCACATAGTCTTTGTCTTTTGTGTAGATGTGACCCAGACGGTCGCCGATTTTTCCACCGAGGGCTTTTTCAGCCATGTCACAAAGTAGGGTACGCTCTTTCATGGAGTCGTTGCACTCAAGGCAGTGCTTAAGCACCGATTTCCCAATGGCAAAGCCGCTTCCGAGCTCTTCAAAAAGATAGCCCCAGCCTGCAAAACGACGTGAGGTTTCGCCCTTATACACACAAACCGTAAAGCCTGTTCCCCAAATAACACCCACACCGTCGGTGTATCCGCGGACACTTGAAATAACATTTGCCGAATCGGAACACACCTTCACGGTCATTGCAGGGAATTTGGCCTTGACAAAATCTTCAATCAAACGGGCATTGTCTCCCACTCCACTTCCGGCAATGCCTGCAAAAACTCCGCACACGGAAACGCCATGTGAGAGCAATTCACCAATGCCGTCACAGATAACCCTGCAGCATTCATCCATGCCGATGACATTGGGATTGCTGCCCGAGGTTACAAGGCGGTGCAAAATTTCGCCGTCATGACGAAAAAGAACCATTTCGGTTTTTGTTCCGCCACCGTCTATGCCAATGAAATATTTGTTGTTATCATCGGGGCTTTCATTTTCAAAAAGCTTATCGCAGGTTATTTTCAAAGCGTTTGCAATGGCACAAAGATTTGAAATATCCGGAAATGAAGTTCCTTTTTCCCATTTTGAAACACTTTGTGCAGACACATACAAAATCTTTGCAAGGTTGTTTTGGGAAATCCCCCGCATTTGTCTGTATTTTTTCAAGTTTTTCGAAAAATTCTCTGCATTCATCATACGCATCACTCCAATTTCATTATAATACACATAGCGGGTGATGTCAAAAACTTTTTGGTTGATTTTTCAGGTTTTATCAACTTGTGGTTGATATGCAAAATGAGCAAACCCCTGTGAAAATACATGAATTTGCTCATTAGCTATATTATATTCAGTTTATTTCAACATCTGTCATATCTAAGAGGTTTCTGGCAAGATATACTTTTTAAATGTCAGAACTATTTATATTTTTATCCACACAGCCGGCCGAACAGCCAGATACGAATGTGCATCGCGTCCGGCATCATAAACTTCATATCCATATGAATAAATCACGCCACCTATATCAACACCAACAGCATGATAATGTGTACCTCCTGTTGAACGTAACCACCACCAGCAAATACCATCCCCATTCGCATAAACACCGGTATTACTTGCATAAGAGGTAGGCATACATAAGCGGTCACTTTCCGAGCCAAAGTATTTTTCTACTTCTCCACTGCTTAGAAGAAATACCTTATCTAACGTATCATTCCCACCCTCAGTACCAAGTGAAGCATTGTCTGCATTTACCACATTCGTAGTCAAAATCATAGCTTGCTCTGAACCGTTAAATGCATTAATGAAGAACTCGTTGTTGAGCCATTGGCGTAATGAGCATGATTCCCATGTAACAATACTGCGTTTGTTATTATACGGCTTGCACTCCAGGCCATATTTACTTACCAACAAAGCTTTGCCATCTTTTATATCCACTATTTTCCACTCAAGATTCTCTTTGCCATTATCGAATATGTTATCCTGTTCATATTTACCAAAGGTAATATAATCACCAACTCTATAATCTGTTGCAGAATAATTTGACTGATTATTATCCGGAGTGTAATTGGGGAAATCATCAATTTGCAATGAGATTGTACGAGTGTTATTGTCATAGGTAACCGAGCCGAATTTTGCAAGATCATGGAAATTGATAATTGTCTTCCCACCAATGTTTGCGCTCTCTACCCGTTCACCATCAAGATATGTCACTATGTCAGTATAAAGAATCGGAACACTGTAGGTCAAAGGTCCGATTGACCAGTAATTAGATATGGAGTTTGAGGGCAGAAAATTGGGGTAGTAGTCATAGTTGTAGCTTTTGCGTACTACAGAAAGCGTTTTCAAATTCCAGTCAAAATTAACATAAAATCCGTAATAATTCAAATCTTCTACACAAACATAGGTATAACCATCCACATTGTATGATTGGATATGAAAGCCGTTAATCTTAGCAATAATATCTGTAGGTTGAGCGTAATTAATCACATCACCAATTTTATGGGTATTTGAACCCGGAGTAGAATAGTTTGTATACGGTGTAACGGTCACGTTATCCTTAAGCGTCTCCTGACCATTAACTTTAAGAGTGAATGTTCTTTCTCCTGCATCAAATATTTTAAATTGAACAGTCCATGTTCTACGATATCCGGCAGAAGTGTAGCTGTCTGAATGTGTCATTTTGTATTCATTTGTGAGGTAGTTGTATGATATTTCATGCTTCGATACACCGTCGAACAAGTCGGCAAGGATACTTATCTGTGAAACATCCGTTGATGTAACTGCTGTAAATGTAAATAAATCGCCGGTTTTCATTTCCTTGTCAATTGTTTGCATACCCGATTTGCCGTTAACGCCGGTTACGCTGAAAGAGTATGCTGTGCCAACAGAAGAATTGGGCGATTTTACAAGCAATGAATAATTGTTATCCCCGGTTTTATAAGAATAAGAGTTGGTATAAACTTCTATATATATGCATTCATTTGGCTTAAGAAAAATCCTGTCACTTTTCGTTTCCCCTGCACTCAATTTTGGTGTATTAAGATGTAACCTCCAGTTATCCCAATGATTTTTGACAAAATAAAAATACGAATCTCCTCCGATTTTGTTTGAATAGTATACTTCTATATATTCTCCTTTGCCACTTGTATTAGTATACACGAACCAATCGCTATCATCAGAGTTGTTGAGTTTACCATCAAATTGCACATTTGGTGTCAGCCATGTAGCATATTCAGGCTGGTCTGTAACGTCATCATTCACAGCATTTACTGTTGGAACAAAAAGACAACTCAAAGTTAAACTCAAAATTAAAATCAAACTAAATATTCTTTTCATTTTCAACAACCTTTCTGAAATATTCAAATTAAAAATTGCAATTTTTAATTTGCACAAAAATATTTTTCGTTCACCCCTCCACATATTTATTTGCAAAATAAAAAATGCGCCAACCGAAGTCAGCGCATAAAAAACGCAAACTCCGATAGTCGCCAAACTAATTTTATGCATAATGGGTAACCCACACTCTCATAAACGGAATCTGCATTTTTATCAAATTCTTTAAAAAGAGTATAGGAAATAAAGGCATAATTTATTCAAGAATAAAATTTACCCATTAATAGCATATTAAATTAGTTTGGCATTTTAATAATATCACATTATTTATTAAAATTCAACATTATTCGACAAAACATAAATATTATTGTTAATAAATTGTAATCAATCAGTAAATAAATCTCATATCTATTAACAACCACAAAAAGAGCAAACCCGTGTAGTCACGAATTTGCTCTTTTAAAAGTTATTCTATAATCTGCAATCAAACATCAAGATTATCAACAATTTCTTTTCCGCCGGAATATCTTTTGATTGTACGGGTAAAGAGATAGTGATCATAATAGCGTTCATAATAAATTTCACGCTTGGACATTTCGGTTGTCATTTCTTTAAGGGTTTTAACAACATTATCCTGATCGCCAACACAAAGATACTGTGTCATGGTGGTCATTTTGTCTGCAACATAGGTGTGAAGGTCAAGAAGCTGCCATGCAATGGTGGAAGCTCTCTGTTCCTGCACAAGGTTTGCCTTGATTGTTGCAGAGAAATCTTTAACAAGCTGATTTGCTTTTTTAGCATTTTCAAGCATGTCGGGGTTATAGTAGTTGCCCTTGGATGAATCCTTGGATTCAAGACCGTGGAAATAGGAATATCTCATAAGGTCACTGAGGGTTTCGAGATAGTTCACAACATCCTTCCAGTTTTCGCCGAATGCGTGACTGAAGTAGTCTTCTTTGAGCTCATCAAATGAAACGGTGGAATCATAGAGAGTTTCGCCGTACACATAGAACTGGAAGCCTGTGGGGAAAAAGCTTCTCTGTGAACCGTCTTCGATTATACCCGAAAGCCCTTGACTCTTGAGGGCACAAATATCATCATAGAGAATTTTTGAGATAAACATGTTGGTGATATCCCAATACTGGAAGTCCATGAAGTGATATTCATAGCAGAAGCAATCGCCTGTCCACATTTTTTCTTTCCAGTCGTGGAGATATGCAAGACATTCTGCCATACCTCTGGGTTTTCTGATGTTGTTTCTTTCATAAGGCACCATTTGGCTCTTGTCGGGTTTTTCCGCATAGGTCTCAGTGTAGAGACGGGTTATGGGTGCATAAAGCATGGTGAAACGTTTGTTGTTGTTGAGCTTTTCTTCAAGGGGAGCAAAGAAAGTGTCAAGATATGCAATGAACACAAGGTGAGTGTCAAGATTTCTCTTTGTAAGCTCATCATCAATGTCATTAAGAAGCATTACATACCAGTCGGAAGTAATCTTTTTCTGACATTCGGGGCATTCGCAGTGACCGTTGCTTTCGTCTGCAAGCCAGATGTGCAAAAAGTCAACATTGTTCTGCTTTTCGGCATAATCGGCAATGTAGTCTGCCATGATTTTTCTTGTTTTGGGATTGGACATACAAACGTTTGAAAGAAGCGGAGCGTTTTTACGAACCTTTCTTTCACCGTCAAGCATTGCAAGAAGTTCTTTAACTTCGGGCTTGATTTCGTTTGTTTCGTTCATAATCCAGCCTGCGGATGAATCGAGACCAAAGGGTTCTGCTGTCCAGCCGTGACCCATGTCGTGGAAGTGAAGTCCGCGTTTTTGGATTTCAACTTCGCACTGTCTCTTCCAGCGCATAATCATGTCACGGGAAATGGGTTCCTTGGGACGGGTAGCGCTGTTTGTGTGGTTATAGTATGAAGCATAATAGCAATATGGATTGTCAAACTCGAGCATATATGTATTCATTCCGATTTTTGGAGTGAAATCGATTGTTTCAATCATGTCGGTCTGATATTCTGCACCTTCATTACACTGACCGCGGTATCTGTGGTCGGCAAGCTTTCTGTAATCCACATCGGGCAGGGTTTCAACAGTGGGAATCCATTCGCCGTCAATACCGGGGAATAGCCATCTGCATCCGCAGAAACGCAGATATCTGTACACGGCAATGAGAGTTGCACCGGGGTTTGAACCGGCAATAATACCGCCGTTTTTGTCTGCTTTAACGTAGATGATGTCATCGAGGGTTATGTCTTCGGCATCGGATGTGTCGAGACCAAAATCGGACATAAGACCGATTTTAAAACCGTCTTTTGCATCGGGATCATAGCTTATGGGAATTTCGCCCGAACGCACAATCATCATACGGAGATATTTCTTAAGTTCTTCCGCAGCAAAATCAATTGTTGGGTTTGATGTAATTTTATAAATGTTATACATTGGTAAGACCTCCTTACATAATTTTACATTTAACCTGAACGAAGCTATCCGAACCGGATAACTCCGTTCAGGTTAAGTACATTTTAGCGGATTATATACAAAAAGTCAATGTTTATTTAAATTGAAATAATAAAATATTTACTGAATTTCCACAAGAAAATCGGGTTTTTAATGTATAAAAACGAGATTTCCTGTACATTAAAAATATCGGTCGGAAAACCTCCCGACCGATAAAAAAATTAATATACCTGATATGATGTTATATATGTGCCGTCATACTGGCGGTCTTCAATATATATTGAGCTTACATTCATTCCTCTTGACCTGTACTCTGCGAGGTCTGTCCTATACATATCTTTATGCTGGGGTACCATGGAATATATGTAATTATTTATTTCATATGTTGACCATTTTCCATAATTGTTATTGGTGCAATATAGCATAAGAACATCGCCCTTGGCTCTGGCCAGACAAGTCCAGTTTTCTTCATCATAGTAACCCTCGCTGTTTATCACATCGGCAATTATATCAACAGGATTATGAGCAACACCCGGCATTTCAAGAGAAATTTCGCGAATACCGTTATCATATACAACTTCGCCGAAAGCTGAAAGCACATTAAAGTTGATAATTGTTTGTCCGTTAATATTTGCACTGTTTACCCATGAACCGTTAACATATGTAGAAATATCGGTATAAAGAATGTTCTTTCGTGATGAGAGAGTTCCTATAGACCAGTAATTGGTATTTGAGACCTGGGGATCTATGTATGATACACCCCAATTACGGTTTACAGATAATGTTCTTGAGTAATTGTCATAATACACGTCAAACCCATAATGGCGCAAATCTTCAACACAAATATAGGTCAAACCGTTAACGTTGTATGACTGAAGCTGATAGCCGTTGATGGTTGCAACGATATCTGTAGGCTGTGCATACCCCACCACATCACCAACTCTCGCTGCGCCTGCCATTGTCGGAATAAGCGAAATAATCATCACCGCAACACAGAGGAAAGAAATAAGCTTGTTTGTCATTTTTTTCATTGAAATATCACTCCTTTTAGATAATAGTACCACATTCAAAGCAAAAAGTAAAGCTAAATATTTATCAAGATGCTTTTCTTGACATTTATATTTTAAAGTGATATAATAACGAAAAATATCAGGAGGAGCATTTAATGAAAAAAATAATTTATTTCATAATTACTATGATTCTGATTCCGTTTTCTTTTTCCGCTTGTAACAGCGAGAATCCCGAAAAAGAAGCTCTTGAATCAAAAAACTGGATAATTACAGAAACCACAACTATTGACATGGACGGCAAAATATCAGTAAAAGATATTGACTATATGCTGTCATTCTCCGATGGGAAATATACCCTATATATTGGCAGAGATAACCCAGCACCGTTTACGTCCGGAAAATACGAGCTTTCCGGGAAAACCCTTACTTTTGATAAATCTTCCGACGACCAGCGCATAGTTGAAATAGAATTCAATGAAGATTATACAATTCTCACCATGAATCCCGGTTTTTTTAAAGATAATACCGAGCCCCAGAATTGGATGGCCATAGAAAAAAACGCGTCTCCTGAGGTTGATGACGAACATGCATCAGAAGTCACTATGACCGATAATTCCCATATGACTATTTCCGAACTTTTTAAAGATGGTACACCTATTGAAGATGCAACATTTGAACATCCGGAAGCCGGAACAGTTATTTTGGACTCATATTTCATCAAGAAATCAGACGAATCATCTCCGGGTAGAGGAACAGACATAATCTATATAAAAATGAATAAGAGTTTTATAAATTTCGCTCAAAACCTTCGCCTATACCAAAACGGGAAAACCTTGATATACTATATCGATTTTGACTTAACGTATATAAACAGAGAAGGTGACGATTTTATTTCCTATATGTTGAGGGACACTGAAACAGACGTTGAAATAGTATGTGTGGATAGCGAAGAAAACATTGTCGGTACTTATGTACTCGATATTACAAAATAAATCTTTCTTTATTACCAAATCAAATTCGGGAATGCAAATTATGCTCACAGCTGCTGCATTCCCTTTCTTTATCTTGATTTTATTGTGGTTATCATGTATAATAATGTTTATTAAAACCCGAAAGCGAGAAATATTATGAAAATATCAATTTTAGATGCATCAACCCTCGGAGCGGACCTTGATTTGTCTGTTGTTTCAAAGGTTGGCGATGTAACCGTATATCCCACAACATCAACAGAGGAAATTAATGCACACTGCAAGGGAAATGATGTCCTCATTTTAAATAAGGTTAAAATCAACGAATCAACCCTCACCGATTATGACGGCATAAAACTTATCTGCATCACTGCCACAGGATTTGACAACGTTGACCTTGATTTTTGCAGAAGCAAAGGCATTGCAGTGTGCAATGTGGTTGGTTATTCCACAAATTCCGTAGCACAGGTGACCGTTGCCGTTGTGCTCTCTCTTGCAAACCACCTGAGCGAATTTATGAGACATGTACAGTCCGGAGCATACACAAAAGGCGGCGTTGCAAACTGCCTCACCCCCGTCTATACAGAGCTTGAAGGCAAAAAATGGGGCATTGTAGGCTGTGGAAACATAGGCACAAAGGTCGGAAAAATTGCCGAAGCGCTGGGATGCAAGGTGCTTGCTTTCAAACGCACACCCCACGAAAGCTTTGAAACCGTAGATATTGATACCCTTTGCAAAGAATGTGACATAATCACAGTTCACGCACCGCTTAGCGATGTAACAAAGCACCTCATAAACAGAGAGCGTCTTTCAAAAATGAAGAAAAACGTTATTCTCGTTAATGCCGCAAGAGGTGCAGTAACCGATGAGGAAGCAGTTGCAGAGGCAATTGAAAAAGAAATCATAGGTGCATTCGGTACCGACGTATATTCAGTTGAACCCTTCTCCGAAAATCATCCCTTCACAAGAATAATGAACCGTGACAATGTGTGCCTCACTCCTCACATGGCTTGGGGTGCAAAGGAATCGAGAGAAAGATGTCTCAGCGAAGTTATCAATAACATAAAGAGCTTTTTTGCAGGCGAAACAAGAAACAGAGTGGATATTTGAGAAATGGTTCTCAAGCACTTCTTTTGAGAAATATCTCAAAGCTCTTTTCGCAGGAGGCTTCTGCAGGCGGAAGACGCCTTGGTGTTAATGTGATTAAGATTATAAATAATTTCAAAACTTCACATTTGTGCCTCACTCGAATGTTTGAAAGTTGCACAAACTCGGCAAAATCGACCACGGGGCATTTTCAGAAAACAGTCATACGAACGGTTTCGAAAATTTGCTGTCGCACCGAAAATTTTAGCGTAAATCAATTTCCGTAAATAGCCAAAATTAGCGAGCACGCGTTTGATTGACGCGATGCGGAGCGGTTCGTGGGAGACAGTAAATTTTCGAAATTCGCATACGAAAGTTCGTATGTGTTTTCGGGGAATGTCCTGTGGTTGATTTTCATTATGGTTTTTCAAACAGCTCGATAAATTTCAATTAAACGTTTTATTCAGAAAGGAACTTAAAATGCTTTTTGATACACATGCACACCTAAATGACGAACGCTTTGACAACCTCAGAGATGAGCTTATCACTTCTCTGGCTGAAAACGGAGTTGGAGCATATTGCGAAATCGGCTATGACATTGAAAGCTCGAAAAAAGCCATTGAGCTTTCAGAAAAATATGATTTAATATATGCCGCCGCAGGAGTTCATCCTCATGACACAGACCCACTGACAGAAAAGGACATGGAAACCCTTAAAAGCCTTTGTTCCCACAAAAATGTTGTTGCCCTTGGTGAAATTGGTCTTGACTATTATTATGACAATTCAAAGCGCGAAAATCAACGCAAATGGTTTGACCGTCAGCTCTCTTTGGCAGAGGAGATTGATATCCCTGTTACAATTCACACAAGAGATGCCATGGCAGACACCATTGACATTTTAAAAGCACACAAAGAGGCAAAGGGCATCATTCACTGCTATTCGGGCAGTGTGGAATCGGCAAAAATACTGCTCGGTCTTGGCTATTACATTTCATTTGCAGGTCCGCTCACCTTCAAAAACGCAAGCACAGCGTTGGAGGTCGCAAAATATGTCCCCAAAGACCGCATGCTAATAGAAACCGACAGCCCCTACCTGGCACCGGTGCCCTATCGTGGAAAAACAAACACACCGATATATGTGGCAGAGGTTGCAAAAAGACTTGCCGAAATCAAGGAAATGACCTTTGACGATGTATGCCGAATCACTTTTGAAAATGCAAAAAAAGTATATCGCATAGCTTAATTTTTATGCACTATTAATATGGAAAAATTATTTTTTTGGTGCTATAATACAAACAGAAAAAGTTATGCAGAGCAGGAATTGCGCGTTAAGTGTCCGAGAATGGGAGTAGAGTCTCAGAACGAAAAGCCATAATTTGGCTTGCGGTGCAATTTTTCATCCGCTGTTACTATTTTTCATATTCGTAACAGCCCCTCTGCCATTTGCGAAAGGGGATTTTTTATGATTGACGTTTTAATTCTGATTTTAAAGGTTCTTATCATTGCATCTCTTGCAATGCTTATCGGCTACAAAACAGGGCTTTTTTCCATGGGAAGAGTTCCGTCAATAATATGCTTTGTCATATTGCTTTTGCTCACTGCCGGTGATCTGTATACATATTTCTGCAGAACAGACATTACCTTTGTTGCTATATTCAAATCGCCTTTTTTAAACTTTACGCTGGACTTTTCATTTTTTATCAGAGTGCTGTTAATAACGCTCCTTATGGGTCTCATATGCTCGGTATTCGGTGTTAGCCCGTCTGCGAAAATCAGCACGGTAAAGGATTTGTGCGCACTGGCGGTTCTTATTGCAATAACTGTAATTCTTGCAGTGTACGGCACAATCAGAGTGGGTAGTGCCGTAAAAATTTCATTCAAATTCATATCCGTTTTTATTACCGCGGCTATTTTCGGCCCGGCGTGGGGCGGTATTGTGGGTGCTCTTGCCGATGTTATCGCATTTATGATAAACCCTGCAGGCGGACCTTTTATTCCGCAGATTACCGCAGTCGAATTTCTCTACGGTTTCACATACGGTCTGTTCTTTTTCAATGTGAGACAATGGAACGGATTCAAATCTATGTTCAACATCATTGTTTGCGTTATTCTCCAGATTACCGTGTTGAATTTGTGGTTGACAACAAATCTGCTTACTCCCATCATGCAGATGTCATTTAACAATCTTTTGGTATACAGATCCATATCGGGAGTTATAAACATGGCTATCCAGCTTGTTGTCATATCCGTAATGACCAAATATATCTCATCATTCAGAAAAATACTGAAGTAATTAACGGTGATAATATGAAAAAAAATATTCCATTCGACATATCGGCATCCGAAGGTAACGGCTCAAAAAAGAAGCTTTTGCTTCATTCATGCTGTGCTCCGTGTTCAAGCTCGGTAATCGAAATGCTTGCCCAATATTTTGAACTGACCGTCCTTTATTACAATCCGAATATTTTTCCGGAATCCGAATTTAACAAAAGGCGCGATGAACAGGAGAGGTTTTGCAGGGAATTTTTGAAAGATACAAAAATCTGTTTTGCAGGCACTGACTACCGCAGTGAAGAATTCGAAAAAACAGCCAAAGGAACCGAAAACGCCCCCGAAGGCGGTGAGAGATGTACAAGATGCTTTGCCCTTCGCCTGGAAGAAAGTGCAAAATATGCAAAAGAAAACCGCTTTGATTTTTTCACAACTACTCTCAGTGTGAGTCCGCTTAAAGATTCTGACCGCTTAAATACCATAGGCACAGCCCTTGGCAAAAAATACGGCGTGGAATATCTTGTTTCAAACTTCAAAAAGCAAAACGGCTACAAGCGCTCTGTTGAGCTTTCAAAGGAATTTGGCATGTACCGTCAGGACTTTTGCGGATGTAAATATTCTCTTGCAGAAAGAATTATGCAGGCAAAGGCTTTTATTTTCGATGCCGACGGCACTCTTTTTGACACAATGAGCTTTTATGAAAACTTTGCTCCTAACACAGTGAGGGCAATGGGAGGTGAACCCAAGCCTGAACTCAGGGAGCAAATCCGTTCGATGACCGTTGAGGATGCATGCAGATTTTTCAAAAAAGAGTATAACCTTCCCCACCCCGTTGAGGAAATCCAAAAAACCGTCTCAGAGCTTGTGACAAAGTTATATTGTGAAATTGCAACCCTCAAGCCGGGAGTTTTTGAATTTTTGCAGGAAGCCAAAAAACGCGGAATAAAAATGTGCATTGCCACCGCAAGTCCCAAAGAGCCTGTGATTCAAGGTGTCGAAAGGCTCGGCATTGACGACTGCTTCGAATTTGTTGTCAACTGTGCCGAGTTGAATACCACAAAAAAAGAATCAAAAATATATGAAGAAGCGGCAAAAATGCTTGGTGCAGACAAAAAAGATGCAGTGGTATTTGAAGATGCGCATCATGCCATTGTCACCGCCAAAAAAGGCGGATTCAAGGTTGTGGCGGTAAGAGAGGACACCGAGAAAAAATACGCAGATATAATATATGAAAATTCCGATATATTTGTCGATTCAATGCTTCACCTCGTCCAACGCGAAAACCTCTGATTTCCCTCCTGACAAATAACCAAAATCAATTTTTCAGCCGGCAGTAAAATAATGGTTGAAAAGTGTATATATATATTATTATTTTGTCCGACGACTAATACAAGGAGATGTAATTATGAAAAAATTATTAGCTGCTTTAATTACAATGTGCTTGCTTGCAGGACTTGCTGCATGCTCAGACACACAACAAACAGATTCAGCCAAGGAGCTTGATATCAATGAAATTGTAAATGATGACGGTGTACGCTTTACTCCCTCATTGTCATCAACAGGCACAACAGAAGATATGCCGCTTGACAGTGACAAAATTATCATATGCGGTGATACATATACATTGCCAATAAAGCTTTCAGATCTGACAGATAATGGCTGGGAACTTGTTTCGGATAATTTTGAAAATGACTTTGCCGGTGAAACACGCACTTTACTCACCGGATTTAAAATGAAAAACGACAGCTACGGCGAAATCAGTTTGCTTGAAGTATACAACGATGCTTCCTACAACAGACCAATCGAACATTGCCTCATAACCGGCATCAGCCTGCATTACTATACCGAAAACACCCTTGATGACCCCGATTATTATGACAGCTTCAGTAACAAAGCAACCTTCGTATTCCCCGGAGGCATAACATACAAATCAACAGCCTCGGATGTACTCGGAATTTACGGCAATCCTTACAACGAAAAATATTTCTACGGCGGAGACAACACTGAAGACCGTATCGTGTATACACATCACCGTGAATCATCATTGAGCTTTTCATACAGCTTCAGACCGGACGGAACATTGTCTTACGCATATGTACAGCTGGAAATTGATTAATGTATTTGTTCTAAACTGAGAGAACTATCTCAAATCAACAGATTCACAGAAAGCACTGTAGATGATGTTCGTAGACTTCCACCTGCAAGCAGATGAATTTTGAAAAATTCCGGTACACGGCCAAAGGAAGGCTACTCATCCTTCAAGGACAACAAATCAAAGGAAAAAGGCTATGTGAAAATTCGTATGAATTTTTACATAGCCTTTTAAATTATTTCAAACCGCTTTGATCTGCAGCATATTCTGCCTCTTCCTTTGAAAAACCCTCGAATTCCAATTGAGTAATCAACTCTTCACGCTTGTACGAAGAATATTCCAGATATCTTTCGGCAGTTTTTACAGCCTGCTCTTTCCAGCTTACATTGCAGTTTTCAACAGCATATGCCACCTGTTCATCGGTAAACATGTTATATTCCAGTTGTCCAATCAATCCTTTTCGTGAAAAAGACGAATACTCCAGATAACTGAGAGCCTTTGTCAGCGCCTGCTCATTCCAATCCACTGTGCAGTTGTCAACCGCTATTGCAGCATCAGCTCTGCTGTAGCCGTCATGTTCGAGCTGAGCAATCAAACCTTCATATGAAAATGCCATATATTCAAGATAATTTTGTGCATCCTCAAATGCGTTTTTCTGCTCATCGGTGGAAGGCTTTTGCACATTTGATTTTTCACCCGAATCAACAGCTGTGCTTTTGTCTGAAGCAGAATTCGTTTTTTTTGCATTATCCGAGCACGAACACATGGACACAGCAAATATCAATATAATTAACAAGCTAAAAATCTTTTTCATTTAAATGTTACTCCTTTACGCATCTGTAGCATTACTTACAGTTTGTTTCCATATAAAATTTTGTCTTAAGTATTGCAACAACGGATTTTGCATCCTTAATTTCATCAGACATAACCATTGTCACCAATTCATCAAATGGAATTCTCTCTACATCCACAAATTCGTCTTCATCGGGATTGGCTTTCCCCTGCGAAAGACCTCTTGCAAGGAAAAGATAAATTGTCTCGTTGGTATATCCTACAGACGGATAAATTTTGCCCAGTGAAATAAGTTCATCTGCTTCAAGTCCGGTCTCCTCCATAAGCTCCCGCCTTGCACACTCTTCAGGTACTTCACCGCCATCACGCTTTCCTGCAGGAATTTCAAGGATTGCTTTATCATAGGGCTTCCTGTACTGTCTCACCATGAAAGCTTCGCCGTTGTCATCAAGGGCAATCACCCCAACTCCACCGGGATGAAATACCATTTCACGTTCTGCAAGCATTCCGTTTTCAAGCTCTACACTTTCAACCACATACTCAAGAACATTGCCTTTATATAAAATATTTCTTTCCAAAGTTTTTTCTTTAATTATCATTGTCTGTCTGCCTTTTTCTCCATTCTCATATACAGTTTTGTTATAAACGCACCCGCAACCGCTCCGATAACAAGTATTACAAATCCTACAATCCACCTGTTTTCATCAGGCAGTATTCCGTCATCATCATTTTTTACATCATGTGAATTTTTGGTTATATTACCCGATTCGTCCACAAAAAGAATACCCTGCGGAACCGGAACAGATTTTTCTTTCCCGTTATCATGAGTATACACCGCTCCGTCACCTATGATATAATCGGCATTCCTACCGTTTGAACGTACATACATATATAACGCTGTAAGTTCCGCTTTGCTGCTGTCGGACAAATCATCCTGTGCTATAAGATTAAACGTTTCATAATTGGCATAATCAACTAAAAATGCACCGTTTTCAACATCATATACATTTCCTCTGAAACGTAGCGACAGCAATATATTATCCCCTTTTTTCGGAGAACGTACATAATTATCAAAATACATATATGATGTAAAATTTGACACCTCAATCGTTCTTCCTGTAAGAGATTCCTCATCATTCAGTTCATCATCCGAAGCATCTTCATTTACTCCGATTTCCTCAGAAATCTCCACGGTGCATATACCGTTGCTGTTAACACTGTCAACAGAGCCAAAAACCAGAAAATCTTGTTTGCCGCTGATAATTCTTTCTATAGAATTTTGATTTTGAGCAAAAGTATTCACCGGCACAAGCAATAAAGACACCAGAATAACAGCCAAAAACCCCGATACATATTTCATACCATCACACCCTTTACAAATTAATCCAGAGAAAATACTTTTGTAAATTTTAAGAAAAAGGCTGTCGCAAAATGCAACAGCCCTTATCAATTGAATTTAAATTCGATTATTATTCAGCTTCAGGAGCTGCTTTTGCAACCTCTTCAGCTGCTTCGGGAGCTGCTTCAACAGCTTCTTCTGTTGTTTCGGGAGCTGCAACTTCTTCTGTAGCAACTTCCTCTGCCACAACTTCTTCTGCCACAACTTCTTCTGCCACAACTTCTTCTGCCACAACTTCTTCTACAGCTTCAGTAGCTGCAACTTCTTCAGCTGCTTCGGGAGCTTCTTCTTTAGCAGGAGCAATGAGTGCTCTGATGCTGAGACCAATCTTCTGTTTTTCAAGATCAATTTCAACAACCTTAGCCTGAACGTGCTGACCAACGGTGAGTTCATCTTCAACCTTTCCGATTCTCTTGTCGGCAACCTGTGAAATGTGGATAAGACCGTCCACACCGGGATAAATTTCTGCAAATGCGCCAAATGGAACAATTCTTACGATTTTAACATCGATAACATCATCAACCTTAAGCTCTTCGTTTTCAACTTTTCTCCAGGGGTTATCCTCTGCCTTTTTAAATCCGAGAGAAACTTTTCCTGTTTCTTTGTCAAATTCAAGAACATATACGCTTACTTCATCACCAACATTAACAACCTCTGAAGGATGTTTGATTTTTGACCATGAAAGCTGTGAAATATGGATAAGACCATCTACACCGCCAATATCTGCAAATGCACCAAATTTTGTAAGAGATTTAACAACACCCTTATATTCTTTGCCTACTTCGATACCAGCCCAGAAACTTTCAGCAAGAGCAGCCTTTTGTTCAACCAATACGTTCTTAACTGAACCAACAACCTTGGTTCTGCCACGCATTTTCTTGATGTCGATAATTCTGAATGCAACCTCATCACCAACAATGGCTTCAAGATCCTGCAAATATCTGTCACTTGCCTGAGAAGCGGGAACAAACACTCTTGCACCCTTTGCAGAAACAATAACACCGCCGTTAACTACCTGAATAACTTTACCGGTAAGGATTTCTTTTGATTCAAAAGCAGCTTCAATTTCTTTAGCGCCTTTCATCATTTCAAGCTTTTTCATAGAAAGTGTAACTTCACCATCTACATCGTTTACTCTGACAACGAAAACTTCCACTTCGTCGCCTGCAGCATACATTTTTGTAATATCAGCAGAAGGATCATCGGTAACTTCAGCAACAGGAACAAATCCGTCGGATTTGTAGCCAAGATTTACGCTGATACCTTTCTCGCTGACACTCATTACGGTACCCTTAACTACATCCCTTGTATTTAAAGTGATCAGAGATTTTTCGTACTCCTCAAATTCTTGTGCGAAGCTTTCAGCTCCATTAATGTTTTCAACCATTTTGTCTATAACCTCCTTAATTATGCCGGCAGGTGTGGAAGCACCAGCCGTTATACCAATTTTCTTTGGTATATATATATTCTGAGGAAAATCCTCAAAATTTTCAATTTGGTAAGTATTGTCACAATACTTTTTGCATATACCCGTAAGCTTAACGGTATTAGAACTGTGTCCACCGCCGATTACAAGCATAAGTTCCGAATCTTTTGCAATTTCTGCCGCCTCTGTCTGCCTTTCATTGGTAGCAGAGCATATGGTGTCATATATGAGAGCATTATTGCTTTGGGAAGTAACATAACCCGAAACAGATTCAAATGTATGTCTGTCCATGGTAGTCTGACATACAAGACAAATTTTTTCACCACTATCTATTTTACCACTAATATCAGATATGTCAAGTGCTATTATTGCATTATTTTCACACCATCCGTTAATACCCATAACTTCAGGATGATTTTTGTTTCCGACGATAATTATCTTGTATCCGTCGGAATAATACTTATATACAATATTATGGATTTTTTTAACAAAAGGACATGTAAGATCTATACACTCAATTCCTTTTGCTTCGATTTCATCCATAGTTGATTTACCCACACCATGTGCCCGTATTGCAAGGGTGTTGCCACTCGCAAGGTCATCAAGCCTATCTATGACAGAAACCCCTCTTTTTTCAAGATCCTTAACTACGAATTCGTTGTGGATTATCGGGCCGAGCGTTGAAATGCTTTTGTTTTCAGACTCTTTTTCAAGAGTTTTAACCGCACGGTCTACCCCAAAGCAAAAACCGGCTGTCTTTGCAAGTCGGATATTCATAATCTCACTCCCCGACCAACGCTTTGATTTCGGAATAAATATCCTCACTGATTCTTTCAAAATCAGCTGTGGAAGGTTTTCCCTCAGGCAATTTTATATCTACAGGCTTGCCTATATCTATAATGACTTTTGAGAAAATTCTGTAGCTTGCGGTAATATGTACGGGGATAACCGTTCCGCCTGTTTTAACAGCAAGAAATCCTATCCCTGCCTTTACTTCTCCTTCGCCCTTTACCTTTTCACGCTGACCAGTGGGAAAAATCCCGAGAACATCACCGTTTTTTACGGTTTTAATAGCGTTTTTTATGGAAGTAATATCTGAGCCGGAACGATGAACGGGAATCGCTTTTATGCGTCTGAGTATAAATCCCAAACCGAAAGCTTTGAAAAGTTCCTCTTTTGCCATATAATATATTCTGCGCCTAATAAACACCTGAAGCAACGGCGGATCCCAGTTACTTATATGATTGCTGCAAAGAATGAATCCTCCCTCAGAAGGAATATTTTCTTTACCGTTTACTTTAACCCTGAAAAGAAGAGACATAAACCCTTTAACCAGAATACAAACAAATCTATACATCAGCCAATCACCTTTCGGATTATATCACACACCAGATTAACAGATTCATCAAGCGTGAGCTCGGTTGTGTCTGCAATATGAGCATCATGAGCTTTCTTCAGAGGTGAAATCTCACGTTCGCTGTCTTGCTTGTCACGATATTGCATTTCGGCAAGAACCTCGTCAAAACTGACTTCCACACCCTTTTCCACAAGCTCTGCAAGTCTGCGTTTAGCTCTTGCCTCAGCAGAAGCCGTGAGAAAAATCTTTACATCAGCATTTGGCAAAACACTTGTTCCAATGTCTCGGCCATCCATGATGCAATTGTATTTTTCAGCAAACATACGCTCGGTTTTCAGGAGCCACTGTCTCACAAAAGGAATCACTGCAATGTCGGATGCAGCCTTTGAAACCTCAGGTGTTCTGATGAAAGCATTGACATTTTGACCATCAAGAATCATTTGTTGTTCGCCGTTTTCGCGCGCAATATCAAGAACCGTTTCACGAAGCATTTTTTCAACGGCTTCATAATCCGAAGCTATGTCAATACCACTTTCCAAAGCTTTGAAAGCCAGGGAACGGAACATCGCACCCGTGTCAATGTATATATAATCGAAAGTTCGGGCAACAGCCTTTGCAATAGTGCTTTTCCCGGCACCGGACGGACCGTCCAACGCAACATTTATCATATGTTTACATTCTCCTTTTTCGTCAGCCAACAATAGACCTTTATATTATAACTCATAATTCAGAAATACACAATAGTTTTTTAAAAATTTTTGTTACAATTTCATTACAAAACATTTATCTGACATCTTTTATTGTGATGAAATCACACGGCAAATATAGTTAATCCCTTTTTTGCACTTTATCTTATCTCCAATCGGTATTACGGTCAGATTATTCTCAGCCGACACACATGTAACAAAAAAGTCAGATTTTTTACAGCTGAGCACTTCCACCACTGAATTGGCATATACACCTATTTCAAAGGAATTTCCTATAAACGGCGCATATTCGTCCCCATTAAGGTACACATATGCATCTCCTTCACGCAAATCAACAGAAGAAGAAAGCGTAACTGTATCATGAATTCCGGAGATTACTGTCTCCGGCGACGACACTGCGACAGCGTTTTTTTCAGACAGAATATACCACTGAGACGCAATAAGAGTAACAATAAGCACAATACAAAGCATGGGCAAAAAACCTTTGACAAAAAAACGTTTTTGTTTTTTAAAAAATACTTTCAAAGAATATCACCTCTTTGAAAGTATTTTATGCCTGTTTATTAAATAAATGCAAAAAATCAAACATCAGCCTTAACAATCATCTTTCATCAAGACCATTGCCTGCAAGGTATGCCGTAGAAAATGCTATCTGCAAATTAAAACCACCCGTGTAAGCATCCACATCTATAACTTCTCCGGCAAAAAAAAGACCGTGACAAAGCTTTGATTCCATAGTACCGGGATTTATTTCTTTCACACAAACCCCGCCTGATGTTATAATAGCCTCCGAGACAGGTCTTTTGCCTGTCACTGTGAACGTGAATGATTTAAGCAAATTAACAAAATCGTGACGTTGCTGTCGGGTTATTGAATTAACCTTTGTTCTCTCTCCAATTCCCGAAAGAGCTACTATAACAGGAATTATTTTCTTGGGCAACAGCTCATCCAGAGCATTTATAAAATCCTTATTCTTTTCTTTTTCAAAATCTCTCAAAATACGGTTATCAAGAGTTTTGAAATCGAGAGCAGGCTTCAGATCAATTTCTATTTTATATTCTCCATCATCTCTTATGTGAGATGAACTGCTTAGTATCACAGGTCCGCTGAGACCGAAATGTGTGAAAAGCATCTCACCGAAATCCGAATAAATCTCCTTGCCGTTTTTCATAAGACGAACAGCAATATTTTTGAGTGAAAGCCCCATAAGCTCGGAAACATATTGCTCTTTTGTTACCAAAGGAACAAGAGAGGCCTTAGGCTCAATAATTTTATGACCGAATTTTTCGGCAATTCTATAGCCGTCACCCGTCGAACCGGTTCCGGGATAACTCACGCCTCCGGTTGCCACGATGACCTTTGACGCAATAAGCTTTTTGAAATCAGAAAATTTAACAATAAAGCCATCGTCAGATTTGTCAACAGCTTTTACCTCGGCATTCAAAAATTTAACCCCTTGTTTTGAAGCGAAAGACACAAGCGCATCACGCACGTCCGAAGCACGATCGGAAACAGGGAAAACCCTGCCACCGCGTTCTTCCTTGAGCTTCACACCCTCGTTTTCGATAAGTTCCATAATATCGGCATTGGTAAAGCTGTAGAACGCACTGTACAAAAAACTTGCATTAACCGCTGTATTTGCAATAAAATCTTCCATAGATGCACTGTTTGTCACATTGCACCGCCCCTTACCGGTGATAAGAAGCTTTTTTCCGATAATTTTATTCTTTTCTATGAGACATACCTTTTTGCCTTTCTTTGCGGCAAATGCAGCCGCCAAAAGCCCCGCAGGACCCGCTCCTATTACAGCTACAATATCGTTCATTTTATATTTCCTTTTCTTCAATAGGCTTTTCATATACTCGGTATTCATCCCAGATGTCTTCCAGAGCATGAAAATTTTCAGCAACCTTGTCACGGTTTCTCATAACAAGAGCAACAATAAGAGCATTTATGATGCTCAGCGGAGCCACCAGCGAATCAACAAAATTGGACATATCGGAACGTGCGATGAGAGAATGGTTCGCATATTTGACAATTGGCGAAATTTCGCTGTCGGTAATGGCAATGATTTTGCTCTTTTTGTTGTGGGCGTATTTCACAGCGTTCAATGTTCTTCTTGAATATCTCGGATAGCTTATGGCAATTACTACATCATCTTCTCCGGTCGCAAAAATCTGTTCAAAGGTTTCGCTGGCGGAATTTGTTGTGATAAGCTTAACATCAAGCGAAATAAGATTAAGATAAAAGCCGAGAAAATTTGCAATTGAAAAACAAGTTCGCGCGCCGAGAACATACACTTTTTTTGCACCGACAATTGTGTCAATACAGGCAGTGAAATCTTCAGGACTTATGCTTTCAAGGGTTTGGCGGAGTTTGTCAATGTCGGAGGTGAGAACGGTTGACAAAATGTCTTTTTCAGCAAACTTTGAAGATGTGATTTCCATTCTCTGAACTGCAGTCAGCTTGTTCTTTATTATTTCACGCAAAACATGCTGAAACTCCGGATATCCGTCATAGCCGAGTTCGGAGGCAAATCTCACAACTGTAGACTCACTCACCTGGACGTTTTCGCCAAGCTTTGCAGCAGTCATGAAAGCAGCCTGGTCGTAGTGTTCTGTTATAAAATCGGCAATTCTTTTCTGACTTTTGCTGAAGGTTGATCTTAAAGATTTAAGCTTTTCTATAATATTATTTTTATCTTCCATTTTCGAACTTTTCCTTTCCGAAAAATGTTTGTTGTCATAAGTAAATCATATGAAATATCACACAGACCAAAAATGCCCCTCCAAAACGTGGAGGGGCCTGGGTACGTTATCGAAATTTATATTAAACTTTCAAACTTATGCTTTAACAACGTTTGCAGCCTGAGGACCTTTAGCGCCATCGATAACTTCAAATTCTACAGCTTCGCCTTCCTGGAGAGATTTGTAACCTTCCATATTGATAGCTGAGAAGTGAACGAATACGTCGCCGCCGTCTTCACACTCGATAAATCCATAACCTTTTTCGGCATTAAACCATTTTACTGTACCTTTTTGCATTATTGTGCCTCCTAAAAATACTGAGCATAACTGCTCTTTGTTAGTAATTCGAGCAGTTATTACTACTACTCATAAATGCATTCTATCACAGTTTGGAAAAGTTGTCAATATTTTTTTGCAAATATCGTGAAAAGTCTGTGTATTTATACAATAAATTCCAAACTATTCATTGGAACTGATTTCTTTATATTTTGTCATCCATGTACCTCTTTTGAAACGAACAACATACACAACAGCTCTGAAAACCCAGTCTGCCATCATTGCATACCATATGCCCATAATTCCGACACCAAAACCTTTGCAAAGCACATAGCTCAATCCCACTCTGAAGGTCCACATTGAAAATATGGAAATAATCATGGGATAGCGAACATCGCTCGAAGCCCTGAATGATGCAGGGAGAGTGAATGCGACAGGCCATACTGTGCAGTTGCCAACACTGTGGATAAGAATCATTGTGATGGCAATTTGAGAAGATTCGCCCGAAAGATTGTAGAGAGAAACAATGGGTTTTACAAAAATCATCATTGAACCCGTCAGCACGAAAATAAGACAATATTCAATTTTCATCAGCATTTTTGCATAATTTTTTGCACCATCCCTATCCCCTGCTCCGATGCATCTTCCAACCACAGTTACCATTGTGAGCGACACCGCCGCACCAATAACATATTGAATTGAGGTTATGGAATTTGCGGCAGAGTTTGCGGCAATATATACTGTTGCAAAGGTTGCAACAAGGCTTTGGGTGAGAACTTTTCCAAACTGGAACATGCCGTTTTCAAGTCCGTTTGGAATGCCGATGGCACAAATTCTTTTAACAATTGAAAAGTCAAGTTTAACCTTGAAAACATTGTCAATGTGAATCATATTGCGCTTGCCGTGGAGACAAACCATCATGATTGCGGCACCGATTACCCTTGAAAAAAGAGTTGCTATGGCAGCACCTGCGGCACCCATGTTGAATTCAAAAATCAAAATGGCATTGCCTGCAACATTAATGAGGTTTTTTATTAGAGAAACAACAAGAGATATTCTCGTGTTTCCCATACTTCGAAAAATTGCCGACACTGCACCGTAGAGAGCAAGGAACGGATATGAAAGTGCGGTATACAGGAAGTAAACAAGGGCATTCGACATTACATGGGATTCAACACTTCCAAATACCATTCCCAAAATTCCGCCTCTGAAACACACTGCAACAATGGTTATGACCAATGAAACAACAAAAACAACCCACACCAGAAGCTTTGATGAAAGCTCGGTTTGTGCGGAATCCCTTTTTCCGATAAACTGAGAAATAACAACCGCACCTCCGCTTGAGAGTGCACTGAAAATATATACAAGCAAAAGGTTGAGTGAATCCACAAGAGAAACACCCGAAATGGCTGCTTCACCTGCACTCGATACCATCATGGAGTCTATCATTCCGATTGATACAGTGAGAAATTGCTCAATGAGGAGCGGAATGAGGATTTTAAATATGTCTTTTCTTGTAAACAGCATACATATCACCGCTTTAAATCTTATTATGGTTCAGTCTGATACAAAGTCAACGTAGCCGAACGCTTTCAAGTATAGCACATATCGCTTTTAACCGTTAGCCTTTTACATATACATACTTGTATTATTCATAGATTAGTGATATAATTAGCGCGGTGATAATTATGAAACAAAAAATCGTTTGCGCTAAATTAAACAAGAGTTCCTTTCCCCTGCACAGTCACACTTCTCCCGAAGTCATAGTATACTCTGACATAGAAAACGGCTTCATGCACACGAGCAAAGCGCCACTGCCGTGCAAAAACGGATCAATAGCCGTGATTCCCCCAAATGCCATGCACGGAACAAAGTGTGACACAATCACAGAGAGCATATGCCTGAGGGGAGATTTTCTGAATATTCCACCACTTGACGATGTTGTGATTGTTGAGGATAATGCATCGAAAGAGGGTTATACCCTTGCAAAACTTATCTATAACAACCGTTTTTCAAATCACGAATATCTCATTTCGCTTTGCCATGCATTTTCAAATTTTCTCACAATGAATATGGATTTTAAAACCGATGCAGACAGAGCCGTTTCCGAAATAATCAGTGAGCTGTCCGAAGCATTTTCCAATCCTGCCCTTTCGGTTGGAGATATTCTGGACAAAAGCGGCTATGCAAGAGACTACATTCGTGACAGGTTTAAAAAAATCACACAAAAAACCCCCACCGAATTCCTGACCGAGGCGCGCATAAGCCATGCGTGTTTTTTGATTGCCATGTGCCAAAGCAGTGTGTCTCTTTCTGAAATTGCCCTGAAATGCGGCTACAGCGATTATATCTATTTTTCGAGAAATTTTAAAGCTATTATGGGAGTATCACCCAAGGAATACCGAAAGAATAACGGATAAAAAGTTAGCCTTAACCACCGACACTAAAGGCGGTGGTTAAGGCTAGCCGTCGGAGACTCGAACCGAGTACGGTTTTTGCAGTAAATTCTGCGCAATACTTCGTCAAAATGCTCGTTAATACACCAAGTATTAACTGTGCTTTTTCCTTGTCTTGCTATGAATTTATCGCAAAAACTTCTTTGAACTATCCAAGTGCGAAAAAATATGGATTTTTGGTGCGGAAAGCGAAGTTGGGCTGACGCCCTACAAGCTTGACAATCCAAAAAGGCATGATTTTTCACACTTGCAGAGCGTGCTCAGTTCGAATC
>JAFQBA010000090.1 GCA_017416845.1 Clostridia bacterium | reverse complement strand
CTCGCTAATAAGATACACTGAAATAACGCCGCTTTGCGGCTACACCTCATCAGTCAAGCTTAGCTTGACAGCTTCTCCTCGAGGAGAAGCCTCACGCTTTAGCATAATTTCATCAATAGATAACACGGCGTGCCGAGGTCGTCACGCCCTACGATGTTCTTGTGTTAAACAGCTCGATAAACTCCAATTTACCGTTTTTAATAACAGTAAACTTTAAGCGGAGGAAAATTCCTCCGCCTAAAGATTTGATGTTAAAAATTCAATCAGGACAAATCCTGAACGTAAATTGTTCTAACTTCATCGGAAGAAGCACTCTTTGCCGCAGGTTCAGCCTTTTTGGGGTTGTTGCGGTTTTCGAGGAAGGTTTTTGCAACCTGGGGGAAGAGAGCAAGACTGAGAACATCTTCTTCGCATTTTGCAAGGCCTTCGGCTTCTTTGGTATATTTTTCAAGCTCGGGCTGGAGAAGATCGGCAGGTCTGCAGGTGATAACTTCTTCGTCACCGATAGCTTTCTTACGAACTTCTTCGTTAACCTCGGCAGGAAGCTGACCGTATTCACCCTTTAAAAGACCTTTGGATTCTTTGGTAATCATCTTGTATCTCTCGCCTGCAAGAACATTGAGAACAGCCTGTGTTCCTACAATCTGACTTGTGGGAGTTACAAGCGGAGGATAACCAAAGTCTTTTCTTACCTTCGGAACTTCGGCAAGCACATCATAATATTTATCTTCAGCATTGTTCTGCTTAAGCTGAGAAATAAGGTTTGAAAGCATACCTCCGGGAACCTGATAGAGAAGTGTGTTTGCATCAACGTTGAGTACCTTGGGATCAAGGTCGCCACGGGCTTTGAGTTCATTTGCAATTCCTCTGAAATGCTTTGCGGCATCGGAGAGGATTTCAAGGTCAAGACCGGTGTCACGCTCTGTACCTTTGAGAGTTGCAACCATAGATTCTGTTGAGGGGTTACTTGTGCCGTTTGCCATAGGCGAAAGAGCACAGTCCACAATGTCAACACCTGCCTGACAAGCCATGAGGTTTGTCATGTCGCCTGTGCCGGCTGTGTTGTGAGTGTGAAGGTGAATGGGAACCTTCACGTTTTCTTTAAGCTTTTTAACAAGACTGTATGCATCATAGGGCAAAAGAAGGTTTGCCATATCTTTAATACAGATTGTGTCTGCACCCATTTTTTCAAGCTCACAAGCAAGTTTTACGAAATAATCTTCGTTGTGAACAGGGCTTGTGGTGTAGCTGATTGCAGCTTCACACATACCGCCGTAGTGTTTAACATATTTGATTGCGGCTTCCAAGTTTCTGGGGTCATTGAGAGCATCGAATACTCTTACAACATCGATACCGTTTTCAATTGACTTTTTACAGAAAGCTTCAACAACATCATCTGCATAGTGCTTGTAGCCGAGGATATTCTGTCCGCGGAAAAGCATCTGAAGCTTGGTGTTGGGCATATGCTTTTTGATTGTGCGAAGTCTCTCCCAGGGATCTTCATTCAAAAATCTCATGCAGGAGTCAAAGGTTGCACCGCCCCAGCATTCAACTGACCAGTAGCCGACTTTATCAAGAGTTTCAAGTGCGGGAATCATGTCTTCAATCTTCATACGGGTTGCCGCCTGAGACTGATGAGCATCTCTTAAAATTGTATCGGTAATATATAATTTAGACATAGTTTATTCCTCCTTATATTATTAACCAAGCATTGCAATAAGAGCACCGGCAGCTATAGCTGAACCGATAACACCTGCAACGTTGGGGCCCATAGCATGCATCAAAAGGAAGTTTGAAGGATTCTCCTTCTGACCAACAGTCTGTGATACACGGGCAGCCATGGGAACTGCAGAAACACCTGCCGAACCGATGAGGGGGTTGATTTTGTTCTTGAGGAAAAGGTTCATGAATTTTGCAAGAAGTACACCGCAAGCTGTTGCCACACCGAATGCCACAACACCCATAACAATAATCTTTATTGTCTCAAGGCTGAGGAAGGTGGAAGCTGTTGCTGTTGCACCAACGGAAACTCCGAGGAATACTGTTACAATGTTCATAAGCTCATTCTGAACTGTTTTTGAAAGTCTTTCACAAACTCCGCTCTCTTTGAGAAGGTTACCAAGCATTAAGCATCCAACGAGGGGAGCAGCCGAGGGAACGAGAAGTGCAACAAAGATTGTAACCACGATCGGGAACAAGATTTTCTCTTTCTGAGAAACGCTTCTTAAGGCTTTCATTTCTATCTGACGCTCTTTCTTTGTGGTGAGGAGCTTCATGATAGGAGGCTGGATTACAGGAACCAGCGCCATGTAAGAATATGCCGCAACAGCGATGGGTCCGAGAAGCTGCGGAGCAAGCTTTGATGTTACAAAGATAGCTGTGGGACCGTCGGCACCACCGATAATTCCGATTGAACCTGCTTCAGGACCGGTGAACCCGAGAGCAAGGGCACCAAGATAGGTTGCAAAAATACCAACCTGAGCCGCAGCACCGAGGAGAAGGCTCTTGGGGTTTGCAATGAGGGGACCGAAGTCTGTCATTGCACCAACACCGATGAATATCAAGCACGGATAAATACCCAGTTTAACACCAAGATACAAAACGTCGATGAGTCCCGGAGTAATTGCACTGTCTGTGCCAAACATATCCCAGTGAACATGACCGCCTTCAAACATCTCTTCGTGGAAAACTTCTGCACCCATAAGGTTTGTGAGGAGCATACCAAATGCAATGGGGAGAAGAAGAAGGGGTTCGAACTTCTTCACAATTGCAAGATAGAAAAGAACACAAGCAATGAGAATCATCACAAGAGATTGCCAGTTGGTCATTGAAAATCCGGTCTGCTTGAGGAAGTTCACAATTGCATCTGTTTTGCTTATTTCTTCTGTAGTACCTGCCACAGAATCTGCTTTTTCACCGTCTTCGGCTTCGGTTGTTTCCCCTGCACTTACAGCCGCAGCGTCAAGCACAGATGAGCTTTCAGCTTCATCATCAGGTGCTGCAAAGCATACGGAAAGGCTCATTGTGAGCATGAGAACCAAAGCAAGGACGGAAATGATTTTCTTTGTCATAATAATTTCCTCCGTTAAATTTTCTGTTTAATTATTTAATTGTGCAAAGAACTGTGCCGTTTTGTACAGATGCACCGTTTTGTACACATACGGAGGTAACAACACCATCATTTGCCGCCATGATTTCATTTTCCATTTTCATAGCTTCGAGAATAAAGAGAACCTGTCCCTTTTTAACTGCATCACCGTCTTTAACATTTACCGAAAGGATTGTTCCCTGCATGGGAGCAGTAACCTCAGCACCTTCCCCGGCTGCAGCAGGAGCAGCAGAAGCAGCAGGAGCTGCAGGAGCAGAAGCTTTTGCTTTTGCGGCCTCTTCATCACTGATAAGTTCAATTGAAATTACATATTCTGTACCGTTTACATTAACTTTATAATTTTCATAATATTAACCTCTCTTTTCTTTTTATCAGGCGTCGGAATAAATCCACTGCCGACTTATGCTTTTTTAAATGATACTACTCTGATATTACTTACTTCTGTTCCGAGTTCTTCGGCGATTACCGCACAAACCCCGGCAATAATTTCCTGTTTATTGGCTATTGTCTCGCTGCTTGCAACAGGAGCAGATTTTCTCGGCTGTTGAGCAGGTGAAATTGCAGGCTCTGCTTTCTTTTCGGGGAAAAGACTGCAGATTGCACTCATAAGTTTGCAAAGAATAATGATTGCAACAAGCCCGGAAAATACAGTTACAATACCAACAATACATACAAATGCAGGTGACATATTTTCTCCTCCTTTCAAATGTATTTTGCTATTTTATGACATTGTGAACTCCATTTTGATTTTACTTTCAAATGCGGCAGTATCACAACATCCAATTTATGCCTTATTACAGTTATTCTATATATTTCCTTTTTTCCCTTTATTTTTTGCGAAATATTTACGTTTTTATGAAAAAATATAATAAATAAGTTTTTAGCGACATTTTTTTGGTTATTTTATTCAATCTCCATATATTTTGCCTGAAATAATAATTTTTATAAGCCGGATTGCTATATGGGGCAAAAGTATTTTATATATCCGGAAAAATCTTTCATTATACGAATATATAAAAAATCTGAATTGATTTTTGTGTATTATGCTAAATTTTTTTAAAAACCCGAATTTAGGGGTTGTATTATCAAAAAATAGTGATATAATATTATAGTAAACATTCCTCGTTAGCTCAGTCGGTAGAGCGCATGACTGTTAATCATGATGTCGCTGGTTCAAGCCCGGCACGGGGAGTCAAAAAAAGTAGACCACAATGTGTGGTCTATTTTTTTTGGCTGCTCATGCATTGCATGAGCAAGAAGCATCATAATTAACAGTCATTAGCTTTCTTCCGATTGGCTAAGCGAAGTAGGTAGTTCTCTACGCCTTCCGCTGCCGGTGGCAGATGAAGGAAGGCGTGGAGAATCGCCGCGGTCGAAAGTAAAGCGTGTGCCCCTTGTGGGTGCATGCTTTATTTCGGGCACCGCAAGTGTCAACGCATGCGATGGTGCCTGAGCACCATCGTCACCTTTTGGGTGGTCTATATTTTTTTACTCTTCAGGCAGAGCCTGAAAAAGTTATACTTTTTTTCAAAAAACTCAAAATGCAAACAAAACTTTAACATTCAGATGTTATACTGCATAATATAATAGATTGTATTGGTTTACGGAGGTACACCTATGTTTAAGATATTAGTTGTTGAGGATGATAAAGAACTGAATAAAACTGTATGCTCCTTTTTAAATCACAGCGGATATGAGGCTACAGGATGCCTGAAAGCCGACGACGCCTATGATGCACTTTATGAGAATATGTTTGATCTTATCGTGTCGGATATTATGATGCCCGGTGTGGACGGTTTTGAATTTGCACGAAATGTCAGAGAGCTGAATGAGAATATCCCGATTCTGTTTATGACCGCCCGTGACGATATTGCCTCCAAACAAAGAGGCTTCCGTATCGGAGTGGACGATTATATGGTAAAGCCCATCGACCTTGACGAGCTTTTTTTACGCATTGGCGCACTTCTGCGCCGTGCCGGGATTGCAACAAGCCGCAAGATTGAAATCGGCAGTTTTTTAATGAATTTCGACGAACATACCGCATATCTGAGAGATGAAGAAATCTCTCTTACCAACCGTGAGTTCAGTATTCTTTACAAATTGCTCAGCTATCCGAAAAAGACCTTCACAAGAACACAGCTTATGGATGAGTTCTGGGATGCCGATACAGAAACCGCACCGAGAGCAGTTGACGTCTATATGACAAAGCTTCGGTCAAAGCTGTCTGACTGTGAGGATTTTGAGATTAAAACCGTTCACGGACTCGGCTACAAGGCGGTGATCAAATGAAGAAACCGACGCTGAAAGAGGTATTGGGATCGGTCAGCAGCTTTTTTCTGTTCTTCCTAACGGTTGGATTTATAGTCTCCTGCTGTATGATGCTTTTTTTGAGTATTCTGGCAGATACTATGGATCTTACGCTTACTGCCGACAATATCTCCACTGCCGCAAGGGTAACCTTTTGGAACGTGATTTTAATTACATTTCTTTTCAAATTTGCAGATTATATTCGCCGTCAGATAATGGTCGAGCGTCCGACGAAAATCATCACGGGAGCAACCGAAAAGATTATGTCAGGTGATTTTTCAGTTCGTATTAAACCTATGCAAAGCTCCGGAATGGAGGGTTTTAACAGAATTGCTATGGCAATCAACCAAATGGCAGAAGAGCTTTCGAGCGTGGAAACCTTGCGTACCGATTTTATTGCCAACGTATCCCACGAAATGAAAACGCCGCTTTCCGTAATGCAGAACTACACAACACTCCTGCAAACACCCGGTTTGAGTGAAGAAAAGAGACTCGAATATGTCAAAGGCGTTGCCGACGCTTCACGCCGTATGGCAGATATGATGACAAATATTTTAAAGCTCAATCGTCTGGAGAATCAACAGATTTACCCACGGATTTCAGAATTTGACTTGGGCGAACAGCTTTGCGAATGCCTATTGCAGTACGAAAATGTATGGGAAAAAGCAAACATTGAAATTGAGACGGACATCGCAGAGGATGTTAAGGTAAAAGCGGATGCCGAGTTACTTGGTCACGTTTGGAACAACCTGTTCTCTAATGCTTTTAAGTTCACACCGTCAGGTGGTAAGGTAATGGTGTCTCTTACTGCAACAGATCATCACGCCGTTGTAAAAGTAACCGACACCGGTTGCGGTATGACCCCGGAGGTAGGAACACACATATTTGAAAAATTCTATCAGGGCGATACCTCCCATTCCGTACATGGCAACGGCTTGGGACTTGCTCTTGTCAAACGGGTGATTGATATTATGCAGGGTGAAATCAGCGTAGAAAGCACCATCGGCAAAGGTTCTTCCTTTACTGTCAGGATACGGAGGGCATAAAATGGACCTAAAAAAACTCGGGAAAGACATACTGTTTCCCCATATCGCCATTATGATTATTCTCATTCCCATTGCTATAGTATTCCTTGTGTATTCGATGATATTTTTGGGAACAAAATCAATTGCGGCAATTATTTCGTATGTACTCTCCGCCTATACATTAACGATATGGTGTATCAAAGTACCGTATCTGATTAGGTTTTTCAAAAAGTTCAAGAACGAAAACAAATATGCGAGAATCTGGCAGGATGACACAAGACTGCGGATAAATGTATCTCTCTATGTAACGCTTATCTACAACACCGCTTATGCATTATTACATCTCGGCATGGGCTTTTGGCATCATACCTTCTGGTTCTGCTCCCTGGCAGGATATTATATTTCTCTTGCTGTGATGCGCTTCTTCTTGGTTCGTCACACAAGCAAGCATGAGCCGGGGGAAAAAATGCTTGATGAGCTCATAAAATACCGGGCTTGCGGCATTATATTTCTGATTATGAACCTGGCACTTGCGCTGATAATATTCTTTATGGTGTATTGGAACAGGACGTTTAATCATCACGAAATTACCACAATCTCACTCGCAACATACACGTTTACTTCGCTTACACTTGCTATTATCAATACGGTAAAGTATCACAAATATAACAGCCCCGTCTATTCTGCCTCCAAAGCAATCAGCCTGGCTTCTGCTTGTGTGTCTGTGTTAACACTTGAATCTACAATGCTGACAACCTTCGGTGACGGAACAATGAGCTTAACAGGGCGACGAATTCTGCTCGGACTTTCCGGCAGCGCAGTATCAGTATTTATTATTGCAATGGCAATTTATATGATTGTACAAGCAAATAAAAATATTAAAACACTAAAAAAAGGAGACGAATAAAAATTGGAAAAGAAAGAAATTTTTAATTACACATATTCAGCCAAAGAGCAGGATGAAATCAAGGCTATTCGCAAAAAATATACCGTTGCTGAACAGGCTGATGATAAAATGGCTCAGCTTCGCCGTCTGGATGCCGCCGTAACACACAAGGCAATGTCCATTTCCATTGCGCTTGGTGTGATAGGTGCGCTGATTTTAGGATCAGGCATGAGCCTTACGATGACCGATATAGGAAAAATTATAGGTCTGACCGGAAAAATGGATATGCTGATTGGAATCTTAATCGGAATTGTTGGTATTGTGCTTGTATGCACGGCTTATCCCGTCTACAACCGTATTATCAGGAAAGAACGGGAAAAGATTGCTCCCGAAATCATCAAACTTACTGATGAACTGATAAAGTGAGAAACAGATAAGAATGCAAAGAATGGTAATCAGTAGGGCGTGTCGACCTCGGCACGCCGTGTTATCTATTGATGAAATTATGCTAAAGCGTGAGGCTTCTCCTCGAGGAGAAGGCTTACGTTCCGGTGTTTGTTATATAGTTGGGGATTTTTTGAATTTATTCGGCGTGCCGAGGTCGTCACGCCCTACGATGTTCTTGTGTTAAACAGCTCGACAAACCCCAATTTATTTAATTCATCATATATATTGCAAGATTAAGCACACCTGCAAAAGCAACCCACAAAAGGTAAGGAATCTGCAGATATCCGAGCCACTTTTTTACCCTCGCAAACTCTTTTATCATCACAATTATTACGCCCGCCAGGAGCAAAAGCCATATAAAGGAAAACATGAAAGCGCGCAGATTGAAAAAAATAATGCTCCACAAAAAGTTGACTCCGAGGTTCACACCATATATGGTAAGCACTGCACTTCTTCGTTCTCTGTCACCTTTAAGTGCATCAAAAATTCCGCCGCTGCTTATACCCATAAGCACATAAAGTATTGGCCACACTATTGCAAAAACAACAGGAGGCGGAGCAAAGGACGGCATATTTATTTGTGAATATATATTCATATTATCCTTGGTAAGCAAAGCCGACAGTCCTCCGACAGCCAATGCAATAAGTACGGAAACAATGTAGGATTTATACTTTTTCAATATATTTGACATAGAATCACTCTCCCGCTTAAATAATACTCAGAACCGGGATTTTTTATTCATAATAACGCTAAGAACCTGCAAATATTTACTCAAAAGGCAAAATATTTATTGACCAAAAAGCAAAAATTCGATATAATTATATTAATAAAGGGAGTAGCCAACGTAATTTGCGTTTACATTGTCGTCAGTACGATTTTATTTTAAAATCCGGCGTGTAAGTAATCGGCGAGACTTTACTACAATGATAATTGTGGTAATGTCTCTTTTTTTATTTCCGGACATACCGCAAAACGGAGGTTATATTATGGAAATTGCATTAAACTTTTTAATCCTTGCTGTGGGCTTTGCTTTGCTTGTAAAAGGAGCAGACTGGTTTGTCGACGGCAGTGCATCAATTGCCGCAAAATTCGGTATTCCCCAGCTCATCATCGGACTTACCATCGTTGCCATGGGTACAAGTGCTCCCGAAGCCGCAGTCAGCATATCTGCCGCACTGGGCGGAAACGCAGGAATCACCATCGGGAATATTGTCGGAAGCAACATCTTAAATATACTCATCATTCTCGGTCTTTCATCGGTCATTGTTTCAATTGCCGTTGCAAAGCAGTGCCTTTTTATTGACACACCGTGTATGATTGGCATTTCTGTTTTGCTTCTCATCCTCGGCCTTGACGGAAATATCACACTCACAGACGGCATTATTCTGCTTGTTGTATTTGTGCTGTATCTGACCTATCTTTTCATTGCGGCAAAAAAAAACAACAGCAGCGGTGACGAAATCAAAATCATGTCCGTTCCCAAATCTGTTATATTCGCACTTCTGGGGCTTGCCATGATAGTTTTCGGAAGTAACATAACCGTTGATTCTGCAAGCTTTATTGCTAAAGCATTTGGCCTAAGCGACAGTTTTATAGGTCTTACAATCGTAGCTCTCGGCACATCTCTTCCCGAGCTTTTCACCTCTGTAATGGCGGCACGAAAAGGCAATGCCGACATTGCCATCGGAAACGTTGTGGGAAGCAACATCTTCAACATTCTTTTTGTTGTGGGTCTGTCGGGAGTTATTACCACAGTTCCCTTTGAACCCAAGTTTATAATTGACACAGCAGTCGCTGTCGGTGCGGCGCTTCTCTTATTCCTGCTTTGTCTCAAGGGCAAAAAACTCACAAGAATAAGCGGTGTGATAATGCTCCTTTGCTATGCCGGATACTTTGCATATCTGGTTTCAAACATCTGATAAAATTATTAAACAGCCGGATTTCCAACTACGGATAATCCGGCTATTGTTATATTCGTAAATTTTCAGGCAGATATATTGTATATTGTGCCGAAAAAACATAGCTTAATTGACAAAAAAATCTTTTTTTGATATTCTTTAATAAGAATAGTTTTTAAAACCAAAATAAGGGTGGCGGGTTCGTCACCCTTGTTTACGGGAATTACAGAGGAGGAATAAAAATGAAACTTGTTTACAATGTAAACGACAAGCCAAAATTTGGGCAAATGCTTATTTTTGCATTTCAGCAATTGCTTGCAATTCTGGCGGCAACAATCGCAGTACCATCCATAATAGGAAACGGAATGTCACAATCTGCAGCTCTTTTTGGCGCAGGTGCAGGAACAATTATCTATCTTCTTTTCACCAAATTCAGAAGCCCTGTATTCCTTGGTTCATCTTTTGCATTCATAGGCTCTATGTTTGCGGCATTTGGCGGTGCGGCTTCGGCTGAGCTCGGATATCTCGGCATTTTATTAGGTGCCGTATTTGCAGGTCTTATATATGTTATCATAGCACTTGTTGTTAAAATTGCCGGTGTAAACTGGATAAGCAAGCTCATGCCTGCAGTTGTTATAGGACCAACCGTTGCAATTATCGGTCTTTCTCTTGCAGGAAATGCTGTTGGCGATGTTTTGAAATATGCCGCATATGACACTGCAAATTCTGCCTATGTTATGAACACTCATGCCTGGGTTGGCTTCATCTGTGCTGTTGTAACGGTTCTCTTTGTTATAATTTCATCGGTATACGGCAAAAAGTTCACCAAACTCATTCCGTTTATAATCGGTATTCTTGCAGGATATGTTGTTGCTGCAATATTCACCCTCGTTGGAATGAAAACAGGAAACGACGCTTTGCTTGTAATTGATTTTGGCATTTTTGAAAACATGCAGTGGTATCCTGATTTTGCATTCCTCAAAGCATTTAAGGGCATTGAGTCCATCACCTTCGAATACATTGCAACCGTGGCAGTTGCCTACATTCCCGTAGCTTTTGTTGTTTTTGCAGAACATATTGCCGATCACAAAAACCTTTCCTCCATCATTGAAAAGGATTTGCTTAAAGACCCCGGTCTTCACAGAACTCTCCTTGGTGACGGCATTGGTTCAATCGTCGGTGCATTTTTTGGCGGATGCCCCAACACAACCTACGGTGAATCTGTCGGATGTGTGGCAATAACCAAAAATGCTTCTGTAGTTACCATTCTTGCCACTGCAATAATTGCAATCATTGCATCATTCATTGCTCCCTTCGTAACATTCCTTGCTACCATCCCTGCTCCCGTTATGGGCGGTGTGTGCATCACTCTCTACGGTTTTATCGCAGTATCGGGTCTCAAAATGTTGCAAGGTGTTGACCTCAATAACAACAAAAACCTCTTTGTTGCCTCTGTAATTCTTATCACAGGTATCGGCGGAATGTCACTCCAGCTCGGTCAGGTTAAGATTACAACCATTGCATGCGCACTTATTCTTGGTATTCTGGTAAATCTGCTTGTTTCAAAAGCTAAAGATCAATAAAAAATTTTCAGGAGATGATTTTATGGGTAAAGTTACAGTATTTGACCACCCGCTTATTCAACACAAAACTACCATAATGCGTCAGAAAGAGACCTCAAACAAGGAGTTTCGCGAATCTGTTGAGGAAATTACCATGCTCATGTGCTATGAAGCGCTGAGAGACCTTCCCCTCACAGAAATCGAAATCGAAACCCCCATTTGCAAAACAAAACAAAATGTTATTGCAGGCAAAAAGCTGGCTGTTGTGCCCATTCTTCGTGCAGGACTTGGAATGGTTAACGGACTTTTGAATCTTGTTCCGTCGGCAAAGGTGGGACACATAGGAATGTACCGTGACGAAGAAACCCTCATACCCCACGAATATTATTGCAAGCTTCCGCCCGACATCGACGACAGACTCATTGTCGTGGTAGACCCCATGCTTGCAACAGGCGGCTCTGCAATCGATGCCATAGGTCAGATAAAATCATATGGCGGAAAACACATAAAATTCCTTTGTCTTATTGCCGCACCGGAGGGCATTGAGGCTCTCTCCGAAGCTCATCCCGATGTGGAAATATACTGTGCAAACGTTGACGAATGTCTCAACGAGCACGGCTACATCATCCCCGGTCTCGGTGATGCAGGTGACAGAATTTTCGGAACAAAATAAGTCATTCACAAATATTTACAAAAATAAGCCTGCGGCGATAGGATTTCGCTGCAGGCTATATTATTTTAATATTATTTTTTTACAATTTCATCGGAATCAAGAATTATTGTCACGGGACCGTCGTTTAAAAGCTCAACTGCCATGTCTGCACCAAAAATGCCCGTCTGAACCTTTTTACCCATTTTCTGCTCGCAAATTTCTACAAACTTTTCATAAAGTCTGTTTGCCTCATCAGGCTTTTTTGCAAGATTAAAGGAGGGACGTCTTCCTTTGCGGCAATCAGCATAAAGTGTAAACTGAGATACAGCCAGAAGCTCACCATCTACATCGGAAAGGGCGAGATTCATCTTCTCGTCACTGTCTTCAAAAACTCTCAGCCCCACCATTTTATCTGCCATAGGGTCAAGCAGCGAATCGTCATCGGTTTCGCAAAATCCCACAAGAGCCAGAAAACCCTGACCGATTTTACCGGTTATTTCACCATCTACGGTAACGGATGCGCGCTTTACTCTCTGAAGAACTATTCTCATGCTTTTTTACCCTGAGCATTCACATCGGAAGCTTTGATTTTCTTGATTCTTGTGTATCTGATGGAGTGAACAACTATAGCATATACGCAATAAAGCACATTCACACCCCAAAGCCCATACAAAACATAATTATTTTTCAAATAAGGCTCAAGAACCCTGCCGAGAGCATTTGGAGCCAGATTATCTCCGGCATCATTATAAAGGAAGGGGATTCCTACCGGACCCTCTTTGAGAATGTGATAGCCAAGAGCAAGGATAAAAGTGAACACCGTGTATTCAAAAAGATAGAACTTCTTTTTCCAAATTGCAACTGCAGCCGTACCTACCGAAGCCACAAGAAGCACAATTCGAAGCACTGCCAAAAGCGGTTGCCCAACATCTAAATAATCTACAGTTACTGCGTTCTGAACATAGAGCATCATAAGAAACGATACTATTGCAACCGAAACCGACACAAGAGTAATGTTTGATTCTCTTTCAAGAAGCTTTGCTCTGGTTGCCTTGGCTTCCTTTTGTTCATGAGTTAAAATTTTTTTGGGTTTGTTTTTCATTGTAAATACTCCGTTTCCGACACCGCAGATTGCGGCATCTGACATGTTTTATTTAAAATTACCAATCACCAAGTTCATACATTACAGCCGTGAGTGCTGCAAGCGGGGCTGTTTCGGTTCGCATAATCCGCGGACCCATGGACACAACCGAAAAACCGTTTTCACGGGCAAGAGTCACCTCAGACGAATCAAAGCCGCCCTCGGGACCTATGAAGATGCAAATGCTGTCGGGAGTTCCGGCTTCCTTCAATACCTTTTTAATGCTCAGAACAGACTCGTCCTCATAGGGAAGAAGCTTAAGCTCGTAGGATGAGGCGGCAAGCTTTATTGCCTCGGCAAAGCTCATTACATCACAAACCTCGGGCACAATGGCTCTTGAGCTTTGTTTTGCGGCTTCAAGAGCAATTTTCTGAAGCCTCTGACGCTTTTTGTCCTTATCCTTAACCTGAGCAACACTGCGTTTCATGGCAACCGGAACAATTCTTTCGGCTCCAAGCTCCACGCACTTCTGAACAACCGTGTCCAATTTGTCACCCTTGGGAACACCCTGAAAAACAGTAACCTTTACGGGAGGCTCAACCGAAGTTTTGTTTCTTAAAAGAATCCATGCCCTGACCTCGGTTTTAGACACTGACGATATTGAACATATACAATCCGTTCCGTCCGAATCGCAAACCGTTATTTCATCATCTTCCTTAAGACGTAACACCCTTGAAATGTGAGTCACATCGTCGCCCTCAATAACAACCTCATTGAGACCGGCTGTCGGAAAGCCGACAAAAAATCTGTGCATTTTCTACACCTCTCAACTGTGAGCAAACTGCCCGACATCTTATTATATCAATATCGACTATTTTCGTCAAGTCTTTTTTTAATTTAAACACTTACATTTTGCATGTCATTGCATTCCAGCCGCCACCGCATGATTTGTGACAAGGCGCAATGCCTTCTTTTTCCATGGCGGCAAGCACGTCATCGAGTCTTTCATCAATTATTCCCGAGCAAACAAAAGTTCCGCCTTCTTTAATTAGCTTTTTAACAATGGGCAAAAGTGCAATTATTACATCTGCAACAATGTTTGCCGCAATGACATCATATTTCCTTACCGAAAGCATGTCAAAAAGATTTTTATCGGAAATAATATCCCCGGAATATACATGATATTTTGTAGTGTCTACCTTATTAAGCTCGGCATTTTCCATTGCAACCTTTTCGCAGGCAGGGTCAATATCCACCGCCCACGCCTCCCCGGCACCAAGAAGCAGCGAAATAACCGAAAGTATGCCGCTTCCGCATCCGATGTCCAAGAGATTGGTATCTTCGTCAACACATTTTTCAAGCTCTTCAATGCAAAGCTTGGTGGTGTGATGTGTTCCTGTGCCGAAGGTCATACCGGGATTTACCGTAAAAACGGTTCTGTCTGTCTCTTCGCAAAGAGGCTCCCACTGGGGTTGAATGAGAATTTTCTCACCAACGGGGATTGGATGAAAGTACTGTTTCCAGTTGTTTGCCCAGTCCTCCTCATTTATGCCCTCGGTAGAAATTGCAAGACGTCCGAGATCTCCTGCGGTGTCTTTTTCTTTAAGAATAAGAAGGGCATTTCTGAGCTCTTCAAGACGCGCGGCAAGCTCTTCGTTATTTTCAAGATAAATTTTAACCCGTGTTTCCTGCTCTTTTTCCTTAAGAAGATCATCATCAACATAATCCCAGTATTTTTTATTTTCTTCGAGAAAATCCTTAAAATCCTGTTCATCCTCAATTTCCACACCGTCTATGCCAAGTTCTGAAAGCGTGTGACATACGGTGTCTATGCCCCAAGATGATGTATATATGCTTACAACAATCCATTCCATGATACTTTTCCTTTCGTGAATACAATTTTGTTGAACGTATATAATACTTGTCGGATACAGTTTATCACAAATTGCTGTTTTGAGCAAGACTATTTTAAAATTCTGCATTATTTGACATTGACAAAACCGATAAAATTTTATATAATAAATAAGCTTAAATAAATACCCTATGGGGTCGTAAAGGTTTCGACGGGGATTTTGAAGCATGAGGAGCGAGCAGCGGCGGGTACCGCTCAAAAAACTCAAACTTAAAATTAAACGCTAACGATAACGTAGCATACGCTGCCTAATTAAAGGCAGCCGTTCTTCCTTTGGCTACCGCACCAAAGACAAGAGCGTCATAGTCGCGGTGAACGTGAGGCGGCAAAGCTTTGAGCCGCCCATGAACAATGAAGCTACCAAGGTATAAAGTTTGTTTGTGTACTTTGCACTTAGGAAATTCTGAACACAAACTGCGCTCGGAGAGCCTCGTGTGAATAGGTTTTCGGACGGGAGTTCGATTCTCCCCGACTCCATTCATGAAAGCATATGCTTCTTTCAAAAAACCGATATACTCTTATTGTCTGTGCAATAAGGGTATATTTTTTTATTTCCTAACTGCAATACATTTCCCGTTTATCCATCCACAGGCTCAGGGTTTCATCACTGCGATACAACAGAGTAACCAGATATGAACGTATGTTACGGATAGGTGTTTCCGCTTTGCAAAAAAAATCATAGACATATTCTATGTGCTCTTTTTCAAGATTCAAAAACCGCTTTTTTACAGTTTCACGGGCAATGGTTTCGTTGCCCATTTTTATAAACGGTTTATCGGAGCATATGGTATTTACAATAACCGATACAATTTCATCAAGCCTTGTAACAGGTATTTTCTCAGCAAGCTCATCATAGAGAATATTGTTTTTTACGGAATTTTCAATATCTTTTTTCTCGGTGTCACCTCCCTCCTCATCCGAGTCTGTTTGAGGTTGGTTTAATTCATACTCAGTATAATTTAATTTATTATTATTAATATTAATCTTATTTGGTTCTGTTTTTCCGAAGTCTTGATTTTCGGTTTCAGTATGTATTGGATTTCGATTTTCCAAAGTCACTGAATTACGATTTTCACCACCAATGGACTCCTGCTCATCATACATATGGTTTTGCGAAATTGTTTTTTCAGAAACATTGTCCGAAGATGCACCCTCATCGGACTGTGACGGTTTTATAAAATATATCACATTAGGTCTGCCAAAGCCCATGCGTTTTCTTTCTATAAGCCCAAGTCCCGTTTTGGTGTCAAGCTCCGAAAACATTCGTATTGCTTTCTCGGTGCCGCAACTAAAATCACGCATAACATCCTTCACGGTGTAATAAACAAACAGTTTTCCGCTATGGTCAATCCATCGGTTCTTTATCGAAAGACCGAGACGCTCCATAAGCAGAATATACAAAACCTTTGCCGAGCTTGAAAGGCTTTTGAATTTTTCAGATTTGAAGATATATTTGGGAACCTTAATAAATTCAAATTCAACAACGTCATTTTGTTCATAATACTTTTTCTCATTCATTTTTCATACCTCCGTTAATGCAAAATTCTGTAATATAATTATTATACAATATCCGGCTGTTTTTTTCCGGACTGAAAACAAAAAAACGAACACATCTTAAAGCCGTGTGTTTCTAAGCTTTCAGCAGATTGTCCGGTAAAAAAGCCGTCAAACATGCTTTTCACATATCAGATTTTGTCACAAAATTACAAATAAAACCATATAAACAAATATGGTTTTATTAATTCGCATAGACTTATGTATGATTTTGAAATTTTTACTCAAAAAACTTGCATTTTTGCGCGCAATATGATAGAATATTAAAAAATTATGAAATTTTAAAATTTCGCATATGCAAAACGGAGGATTCGACATGGATTTTTCAAAAAAATTCCAAACAATTGCACCTTCGCCCACACTGGCGATTGATGCAAAATTCAAACAGATGAAAGCAGACGGACTCGATGTGGTAGGCTTTGGTGCAGGCGAGCCCGATTTTGATACACCTGCCCATATCAAGCAGGCTGCCATTGATGCAATCATGGCAGGAAAAACCAAATATACTCCCGCATCGGGAACCATTGCCTTAAAGCAGGCAATCTGCGACAAGTTTCTTCAGGATAACGGTCTTGAATACACTCCTGCAAACATTGTTGTGTCCAACGGTGCAAAGCATTCGCTTATAAATGCTTTCGGCGCTATCTTAAATCCCGGCGATGAAGTAATCATCCCGGCACCGTTCTGGGTAAGCTATCCCGAAATGGTAAAATATAATGACGGTGTTCCCGTGATACTTGAAACAAAGGAAGAAAACCAATTTAAATTTTCTCCCGAACAGCTTGAAAATGCAATAACTCCAAAAACCAAAGCTCTTGTTCTCAACTCTCCCTGTAACCCCACAGGTATGGTGTATGAAGAGGATGAACTCCGTGCTGTTGCTGACATCGCTGTAAAACACGGAATATACGTAATTTCCGATGAAATCTATGAACACCTCATCTACGGCGGTAAGGTTCACAAAAGCATCGCATCTTTCAACGATTCCATCAAAGACCTCACCATCATCATAAACGGTGTGTCCAAAACATATGCAATGACAGGCTGGAGAATAGGCTTTACAGCTTCCAACGCAACAATTGCAAAGCTTATGTCAAATGTTCAGAGCCACACAACCTCAAACCCCAACTCCATAGCCCAGGAAGCAACCATTGCAGCACTCAAAGGCCCCAAAGATGAGCTTACAAAAATGATTGCCATGTTTGATGAAAGAAGAAAATACATGGTTGAAAGAATCAATGCCATAGACGGAGTATCGTGTACATCACCAAACGGTGCTTTTTATGTTATGATGAACATTGAAAAGCTTATCGGAAAATCCATAAACGGAAAAACAATCACCAATGCCGATGACTTTTCTGAAATCTTCCTTTCAGAGCAGCTTGTAGCAGTTGTTTCGGGAGTAGGCTTTGATGCTCCCAATTACGTAAGATGGTCATATGCCACAAGCAAGGAAAACATCAAAGAAGGTATTGACAGACTCGAAAAGCTTCTTGCAAATAATCTGACACTGAATGCTTAAAAAATATAAGGGAATGTAAAAAAACTCCAGACCGCAAAAAGGCAGAAATAATAAGCAATACAGAGTATTAATTAGCCTATAAATCATATGATTTTACTACAAATGTTGAAAAACATCTGTTTCAAGATGTTTTTCTTCAATTATATGCCTTTT
>JAFQBA010000089.1 GCA_017416845.1 Clostridia bacterium | reverse complement strand
GGGGACGTACACGAACTGGCACCGCAAAAATCGCTAAGCCGCTTCGTGTACGTCCCCCGCTGTCCTCCAATTTGCAAAATCCGTCATTATTGTGGACAGTGCCGCCTCACGCCCTTGTGCTAAACCCCCCCGACAAACCCCAATTTGTCACTAAGTTGACGACATTGTCCACCGGGGAGGAGGCTCACGTCCATATGTTAAATACCCCTACACCCCCAATTTAATTACTTGTTTTTATCCAAATTACAATACTTGTAATCCTCTGACGGTGTACGATGCAAAAGGTTTTTGTAACATCTGTAAAAGGTTGAATAATTTGCAAATCCATAGTCGGAATAAACCTCGGTAGGAAGTTTTCCGTGACGAATATCCGTCTGTGCAAGAAAGAGTTTTTTCTCCAAAATATATTTTTTGGGAGTTTTTGCAAGTCTTTGCAAAAAAAGCTGATGAAGATAGCTTTTGCTCACAAAATTCTCCTTGCAAATTGTGTCAAGGGTAATATCTTTATGAATGTTATCATCAATAAAGGCTATAACTTTTGAAAATACGGGATTTATGGAGTAATTAGCCGCTGTGTTTTGCTTTTTATGGTACAAAATAATGTTATATACAATTTCTTCAACGGTGTGAATGAGAAGCGGTCGAAGAAGACTCTCGTCATCAATATTCTGGCAGTAGTAGTCAACTTTTTTAAACAAACTTACAAGCATTGAATCTTCATGGGCATTTATAACAAATAAGTCCTTTGGCAGATGATTTAAAATGTTTGATGAAAACAGATTTGCATTGATGCGTGTGTGAAATCTGTCTTCAATAGTGTTGACAGCACGAATAAAATTGTGAGGTTTGCCCGGAGGTGTGATGACAACACTTCCTTTTGTGACGTGGAATTCTTTGTCTTCGATGTGATAAACCGAGGAAACTTCATAAAAATACATAAACTCATATTCTTCGTTGGTTGTGTGATGAAAGGTGTGTTCTTTAGCGGGATCAAGCCGGGAGTGACTGAGCACAAAATCTTCTGATTTGTATCGGGCATAATTGGTATATGACACAAAATCACTTCCTTAAACGGTTTATATTGTGATTATAGCACACTTGTGGACTTTTTGCAATATATAAAATATTTTCGGTAATTTACAATACATAAAGTATGATATATAATATGTAGTATGAATGGTAATATAGCTTTGTTATCTTGGCGAGTCAGACGGCAGGATTGCTCTGTTTCAGATGGATTTCGTTTCGTAAAAAGCAGATACGATGTTTAAAATTATCGAAAACGAAACTTTTTTCGTTTAGTATCACAGAGCGTGGAGAATGAAGCAACGATAAATTGGAGTTTATCGAGCTGTTTGATGATGAAATTGACACAAGGTCAACACGGAAATCGGCAACGATATTTACTCCATTAATACAAGAGTTGAACCCCTTTATCCGGTAGTGCTGATTGTAAAATAAAAAAATTATGAGGAAAGTGAGAAGGAAAATGAACACATTAAAGTTTGATTTGAACAAAGAGGGAAAAGAATTTAAAATCCTTAATGCCACAAATGGCGGACCATGGCACAAAAGACACGTTTATGACCAACACCGCAGCAATTTTGAAGAATACAAAGCTGCAAGAATACCCTATTCAAGAAATCACGATTCGGGAGTTGTGGGCGTGTATGGTGGTCCATATAGTCACGATATTACAAAAATATTCCCCGATTTTAATGCTGATGTAAATGACCCTGCATCATATGATTTTGCGTGTACCGATGAATCAATTTTGTGTACTCTTGATGCCGGCACCGAGACGTTTTTCCGTCTTGGTCAAACCATTGAATCTCAGATAAAAAAACATGGCACAATCCCTCCGAAAGATTTTCAGAAATGGACTGAAATCTGTGAACACATTATCCGTCACTACAACGAAGGCTGGGCAGACGGTTTTGAACTTGGAATAAAATACTGGGAAATCTGGAACGAACCTGACCTCGACACTGATGACAGCACCAATAAGCGCGCATGGGGCGGCACAAAGGCACAGTTTTTTGACCTTTATGAAATCGCGGCAAAGCACCTTAAAAAATGTTTCCCCGATTTGAAAATAGGCGGTCCTGCACTTGCTTACAGAAGTGACTGGGCAGAAGATTTTCTTGCTGAAATGAAAAAAAGAGGCGTTGCCATAGACTTTTTCTCGTGGCATATTTATTGTACCGAGCCTGAAATATTGGTGGAAAAAGCACAAATCATAAGAGGTCTGTTGGATAAATACGGCTATGAAAATGCCGAAAGCATTTTGAATGAGTGGAACTATGTGAGAGGTTGGCGGGAAGATTTTAAATATTCAATTCAGACTATTCATGGCATTAAAGGTGCGGCGTTTACAATGGCTTGCATAAGTGAAGCTCAAAAATGTGATGGCGTTGATATGCTCATGTATTACGACACAAGACCATCGCCTTTTTGCGGTGCGTTTGACTTTTATTCATATGAACCCCTTAAGGGATATTATCCGCTGTGTTGGTACGGAATGTTCTATGATATGAAATCTGATATCAGGTGCGAAACCGATGTCGATAATGTATACACCCTTTGCGGAAAAGATAAGGACGGCAAAGCTCTTTGCGTTGTGACATACTACAGTGAAAATGATGAAAATGCACCCAAAAAGGAAATAAGCATTGATTTTGGTAAAAAAGGTAAATACGAAATGTATCTTCTGGATAAAGACCACGATGGTGAACTTGTGAAGACTACCGATGACCTTTCATTTGATATGAATGTGTGTTCGTGTGTGCTTATTAAAGAGGTTTAAATTGGAGTTTATCAGGGTGGTTGAGATGAAATGAACACCAGAGCGTTGCCTCCTTTGTGTAAAGGGAGGGGGACCGCGTAAGCGGTGGAGGGATTGTAACAAACTGCCTCAATTGCAGTATTTGTGCTTGGTTGAGAGTTTATCATTTAACAATCCCTCAGTCACTTCGTGACAGCTCCCTTTACACAAGGGAGCCTTTCGCCCTTGTGTTAAACTCAGCGATAAACTCAAATTTGAAGCCCTAACTCATATTCCCTGATTCCTATGTGGATAAACCCCAATCTTAAAATTAATTCACAGTATTTTCCAACATATAAAAATTTATACAAATCTGTTCAAAATACTTACTTTTTTTGCGAAAGAGTGCAAAACAAAGGTTGAAAACAGGTTCATTTTATTATATAATATATTATAGAATCAAAAATAGTAAAAGGTTGAATTTTCATGCTTCAGAAGGAGGAAAAAAATGAAGAAACTATTTACAAAATCAGTATCTGTGTTTCTGGCAATGCTGCTTGTCATGACAAGTCTCAGCTTTTCGGCATTTGCCCTTGACACCGATGCGGAAAAGGAACAAGCCGCAGAGTATGAAGCTCTCGGAAACATTATGGACATTGATCTGTCCTACAAGGTTGAAGGGTTCAAGCTTCAGGCGCAGAAGGGAAACTTTTTTTCCACAAAGATGAACATCGGTAACCTTCTTATCCACAAGGTTCCCCTGCCAAAAATCCCCGCAGGAAAACAGCTTGACAAGTTTGTAATCCGCACCGGCACAGGTTCAAACACCACCGAGATTTTGAGAATCGACTATGCAGATTGGGATTTTTCAACTCTCCCCCAAAATCTTGGTGCAGACAGTGAACAGCTTAAACCCATTACCCAAAAGGATACATACAAAAACTATTCTATAGTCGAAGGTGGAGCAGTCAGACTTTCCGGCGGATCCGGAAGCTATCAGAAGCTGTACCGTGATATTTCGTCATATGCAAAAGAATGCGTTGCAAACGGTCAGGAATATTTCTATGTGGCGGTAGGATGCTTTGCCTCCACTCATTCCATGGCGCAAGGATGTATGTCTGACTCAACCTACACAAAACTTGGTCTTGACCCCAAGGTTATCTACAGCTTCAAAGATGCTCCCGAGCTTGAGCTCGTGTCATCATCGGTTGAAGACGGAGCAGAAGATGTGGCGGCAGATGGTGAGGTTTCCTTTGAATTTTCAAATGAAATTTCTTCTGCCAAGGTTACTGTTAACGGCGAAGATGCAGAATGCTCGGTAGGTGGTTCAACGGTTTTTGTTGAAGCTTTATTTGCAGAGTGTTCGGATTTTGATATTAATGTATCTGCAAGAGACATTTACGGTCAGACATCCGATGCCTCTGTCAGATTTTCAACCGGACTAAAGAGCGGAGCGATTGTCCCCGAAAATCCGTCAATCGGCACATACAACGTTAAATGTGTGCTTTCGGATGACAACACTGAACTTAATGAGCTTTCATTCAAACTCCTTACTGAATTTGATGACATAAACGAAGCAATTGAAATCAGGGAAATAGGCAAAGGCAAAATCGATGCAGAATTTGCTCTTGACGAAGAAACTCTGAGATATAACATAACATCTCCCATTGCCCTGGAAGAAGGCACTGCCTATGAAGCGGTTATCAAAGCAGGCGTCGAAGATAAATACGGCGAAGCGGCAGAGGCGGATGTTGTTATAACAAAATTCCTTGCAGGCGAAACAAGCACGGAAGAATTTGCCGACTGCTCCGACTGTGATTTCACTGTGGAGCTTGACAAAGAAAATTCAAGCCTTGATGTATGGTTTATGAACCCTGCATATTCAAACCGTGAGATTGAGCTTTCGGTTTCACGAGGTGATGAAGTTGTTACAACCAAAACCGTAACCACAGGTGCAAGAGGTATTGCAACTCTTGAAGATGTTATTCTTTCCGAAAGCGGAGAATACACCATAACCGTATGCCCCAAAAACTCTCCCGAATGCTTTGGCATGGTATATGATTTCTACACTCCCGAAGACATTCTCGGTTTCTGGAATCTCATTGCTAATGGCGGAACGGCGGCAGATGTTTTAAATGCATGGGAAACACTTTGCGAGCTTTTCGGTCTTGACAACGAATATCTTGCCGAGGTGTCGGATTTTGATGCTCTTTCTCAAAAGATTGTTGCTTTAAGGGGCAATGGTCTCGGAGAAATGACCGCCGACAATGAAGATGCTCTCAATGAGCTTGTTACACTTGCATCATTCTTCACAGCCTTTGAAGAATGCAAAGATCCCGAAACGGTTAAAGGCTACATCGACACTCACTTTGAAGAACTTCAATCTGCAAACAGCGATGTATGCGCAAGATGGACAGAGCGTATGACTTCTGACTATGCCGACAAAATAGTAAGCGAGCTTGCATCGGCAGATAAGACAATTAATGCCTATGCCGACATCACAAAGGCAATGGATGTTCCCCTCACAAAATACAGTGTTGAAAACATCAAGGCACAAGAATATGAAGCCCTTGGCGATGTTGTGGATATCCCGGACGGATATGCCCTCGGTGGCGGAAAAATTTCAAACGATTCAAGCAACTTTACCGGCACAAAGATTAACAACGGAAGTATGGTTATTTACAAAATTGCTCTTCCCACACTTCCGGAAGGAAAGACCATCGACAAATTTATCTTAAGAACAGGTTCTTCAAGCGGAAGTCTTGTTGTTCTCAAAATGACACACGTTATGCCTGAACTCAGCAATCTTCCCATGGATGCACCGGAAAGCTTTGCTTCCGTTTATGGTGAAGATACATACAAACAGCATAACATTGTTGAAGATAAAATTATTACTGTTAAAGGATATGGCTCTCAATACAAACTCAACTATATTGACATTTCATCATATGCAAAGGAATGTATTGCAGACGGATACAAACATATGTATGTTGGTGTGGGATGTTATGCAAGTTCGCTCAATGTTGCAAATCCATGCATGACCGATACCGACTACACCAAAGCAGGCATTGACCCAAAATACATTGCAAGCTTTGGCGAGCCCGGCGCAAACGGTTTTGTTTCATCCACGGTGGAAAATAATAGTGAAGATGTTGCCGCCGACACAAAGGTGAGCTTCAAATTTGTTAACCGCATAGATCAGGCAACAGCCACATTAAACGGCGAAAATGCTGAAGTTTCAATGAAGGGCAGAGATGTTACCCTCGAAACAGCACTTTCGGAATGCACAGACTATGAACTCACAATTGCCGCAACCGATATGTTCGGTCAGAAAGTGAGCAAGACAATTCGTTTTTCAACAGGCTTCAAAGAAGGAAGCATTGAGGCGGAAACCCCCGTTATTGATGTGTATGATGTTAAATACAGCGTTGACACAGTGACAAACGAGCTCCTTGAGCTTTCCTTCTCACTTCTCACACAATTTGCCGACATCAATCAGGCAATCGAAATCAGAGAAGTTGGCGCAGATGCGGTTGTATCGGAATTTGTGTTCTATGATGCAATCAAAAAATATGACCTTGCATCTCCCGTGGCACTCAACCCCGGAAAAACCTACGAAGCAGTAATCAAAAAAGGTGCTTCCGACATTTACGGTAACGCCGCATCGGAAGATGCTATAATTGCAAAATTCTACGCAGGGGAAACTCCCGATACAAAAATTACAGATGATGCAGAGCTTGAAGCAACTTTTGATGCCGAGAACGCAACCCTTTCGGTATACTTTAAAAATCCTGCATACTCCAATAACGAAATCACGGTCACAATTGAAAATGCAGCCGGCACAGCATATGAAAAAACAGTTATTTCCGGAAAACGCGGTGTTGTTGCCATAGACGGAATCAAGCTTCCCGAAAGCGGTGACTATGTTCTCAAAATAGCACCAAAATCTGCTCCCGGTGTGTATAAAAAAGACATAAGCTTCTACACCGAATCCGACATTTCAAAATACTGGAATATGGTTGCGATAAACGGCAATGCATCGGACATTGCTTCAAATTGGGAAAGAATTGAATTCATCTTCGGTCTCTCCAATGAATACTCGGATGATGTTTCAGACGTTGGCGGCCTTGCATCAAAAATTGTTTCACAAAGAGACGGTTTTGGTGAAATGACAGCAAAATCCGTTGAAGCACTTCAGTCTTTGGTTTTAAAACTTTCCTGGTTCACGGCAGTTGAACAGAGCGAAACCCCGGACAAAGCAATTGCTCTCATAGCTCCCGAGCTCGATGTGCTAAACGGCTACAACAAAGATGTTTGCGACGAATGGATAGCTGCACTTGAATCGGAATTTGCCTCCGATTTGAAAGAAGCACTTGAAAGCATTGAAAACAGTGTGGATTCTTATGAGGATGTAATCGGCATAATGGACAAAGCTCTCGATGCCTACAGAATTAAAAATATCCTTAAAACTGTGGCAAATGCTTTCCACATGACCGAAGTAAAAGACATTGTTACAAATGAAAAATATGCAAAGCTTCTTGGTATTGAAGAATTTATGGATGATTATAACGATCTCAAATCCACATCATCCGTTGACAAGGCAATGATGAAAAAGTTTGACGATGCAAAAGACTTTGCCGATGCTTTTGAAGAAGCAATAAAAGATGCCAAAAAGGCAGAAAAAGATAAAGACAAAGATTCCGGCTCAACCGGCGGTGGTGGCGGTGCTCCAAGCGGAAACGGCGGGACAGCGGGCTTCCAGATTGTTTCAACAGCTCCCGTTGAAGATACTCCCTTTAATCCTTTCGCTGATATAGAAAACATCGCTTGGGCTAAAGAGCATATTATAAAGCTTTATAACAAAGGAATCATAAACGGAAAATCTTCTTCAAGCTTTGCTCCCAACGACAACATCACAAGAGAAGAATTTGTAAAACTCATTGTGTCTCTCACCTCTCTCACCGATGACGGTTCAGCCCAAGGTTTTTCTGATGTTCCCGAAAACAGCTGGTTTGCTCAATATGTTAAAGCCGCTGTTGCTAATGGTGTTGTAAAGGGAATAGGTGCAAACAGCTTTGGCACGGGACTTAATGCAACAAGACAGGATATTGCGGTTATGATTGTAAACGCCCTTGTCAAAAAAGGCGTTGTTGTAAGTGATGAGGTTTCATCCTTTGCCGACAATGGTGATATTTCAGACTATGCAAAATCGGCAGTTGCATTTCTTAATGCAAAGGGTGTTATCACCGGTGACACATACGGATATTTCAATCCGAAAGCGAATGCCACAAGAGCAGAAGTTGCGGTTATGCTTTCGAGAGTAAGTGACATTTTTTCAAAGGAGGTAAAATAACATGAAGAAATTTTTAAGTATATTTCTTGTGCTGACCTTAGTGCTTGGCATGTCGGCTCTTCCTGTGTTTTCTTCCGCCGCATCGGGGGATTCCGATGCTCATCAGAAGCTTCTTTTTGACCTTGGTATAATAGATAGCATGACAGATGCAACCGATGAATTGGTTACACGCGGTCAGTTTGCTCTGGAGGTAAGCAGAGCAATGGGCATTGAAAAAATGCCTGCAGGCTACAAGCTTCCTTACACAGATGTTTCACAGAGCAGTGATTATTATGAAGGCATATACAATCTTTATGCGTGGAGAGTAATCTCCGATGCCGAAACTTTCAGACCCGATGATGCCATCACGGCAAACGAAGCTTTTAAAATTGCAGTTTCAGCGCTGGGTTATGATTTTATGGCACTTGCAAACGGAGGATGGCCTGCAGGCTATGCCTGGGCTGCATCTAAACTTGGCATTGCCGCTAAAGGAATGGGCGCTCAGGTTACAAAAGCAAATGCCGATGAAATCATATTCAATATGCTTCACACAAAGCTTCCCACAGCTACGGTTTCTGCAAACGGCGAAACTCAGTACAGCATAGCAACCGGCGGAACACTTCTCTATCAGATGTGGGGAATTGAATCTGTCACAGGCTCAGTTACCGATGGTCAGTATTTCGGTACAAACTATGATAGCGGTGTCGGTGAAGGCTTTGTTGCCATAGACGGCTTCAAACTTAAAAAAGGTGCTTTTGACACCGATTCACTTCTTGGTGAATATGTTGATGTATATTATGAAAAGGATTCTCTTAAAATTCGCTCCATATATGCCCGTGGTGACAATGACAACAAAATCACCACCATCTACACAAGTGATGATATGAGCTATGATAAAGCAAATCATTGTTATAAATATTGGCTTGACGATGAAGAAGAGGAAATCGAAGTCAAAGGCGATGCAATAATTGTATATAACGGCAAAAATGCCATCTATGATGAAAGCATAATGGTTCCCGATTACGGCTATGTTAAAATTATTGAAGCCACGGGAAACGGCTCCGACCTTGTGATAATCAAATCCTACGAACAGATTGTTGCAGGCACAATCATTTCAAATGATTTTCTTGTTTCCGATAAGTCCAAACCGGGAGTTTCCTATAAATTTGATGATTCAAACATAGTGTTTACCAATCAGGACGGAGAAATCGCAGAATTCAAGGACATATCCGAAAATGATGTTTTGTGGATATGCAGAAACGAAGACGGCGAAATAAACGATGTACGCATCTGTTCGGACCTTGTTCTCGGTGAACTCACAGGAACATCCCCCGGCTCAAACAAGGTGTATCTTGACGGCAGAGCTTTTGATGTGAGTGCCAACATCTTCAGCGAGATAACCGAAAAATACACAATGGGCTCCATCATCAGAGCTTGTATCAACTTTGACGGTGACCTGGTTTATGTTATTGCAGAATCCGACGTTTCTGCCTACAAGGTTGGTTATCTCATGTATTCCGCACTCTTCGGAAGCGGAATGAACTATAAGATTTCCGCCAAAATCCTCGGTAGTGACGGTATTGTATATGCTTATGACATGGCAGATGTTTTTGTGGTAAACGGTGTTGCATTTAAAGGTGATGCAAAGGCGATTTATGAAAAGCTCCCCAAACAGGAAGGCTACGAAAAATCAATGTCTACCGGTCTTGTTATCTACAATGTGGACAGAGATGGTAAAATAACAATGCTTAACTATTCCGACGATGTTGCAAAAGCTTTTGGCGGTCAGCCTCAGGGACTTTACAAAAATGCCGAGCTTACCGACCTTACCGATAAATATGTTTCTGTTAAATATACAAATGTTATCTCCAACAAAGGATATAGCCGAATATTTATGAACACCAGCACTCGTTTTTATGTTCCCATGACCGAATACATCGCTACCGCTGACGATGAAGACTACAAGGTGGTAGCACTTTCCGGCAGAATGCCCGGTGAGCTTCACTATGGCTACACTCTCACCGAGGGCAACCTTGCCAGTGACTATGTTGTGTCAAAATATTCAATGGGTTCGGGTTCAAACGAATTTGTTGATGAGGAAGGCTCTTCCTATCTTGTTAAATCGGTCAGTCAGGTTATTGATGCCGAAGGTGAGCATGTTGACAAAATAGAGTGTCTCACTGCAACCGGTACACTCAAGGAATTCTACTCAAAAGAGCTTGGATTCTTCTCGAAATACGGACTTAAATTCGGTGATGTAATAATGGTTACTGCCGACATCGACGGCATTGTTTCAAACTTCCACATCATCCACCGTGAGGGTGCCCCCGTTCTTGCAAACTACACAACCCACGCAAAGGACAACTTCTACGGTGCCAACAATTTCACGGTTCAGCAGGCGGTATCCGATGCCAAAGACCCCAACATCGGTCTTGTTCCCGGAATCTATCCTCCCGTTGATTCAGACGGAAAACAGATTGCACAAAGCTTCGGCTGTGTTCTCAACAACAACACCGGTATGGGTACAATCCCCGGTCAGCTTGTTCACCTCGGCAGAGTATATGTTTCTCAGGGAGAATTTTTGAAGGTTCTTCCCTACAAATATGACCCTGAAATCTATGCAAACGGCGGATATGAAGGCGAAACAGTGAATATGTATTCCTATTCACTGAAAGGTAATCAGGTTCTCATTGTAAATCCAAAAGCAGAAACCGTTGAGGTTGGAACAGCATTTGATGTGAAGGGCTACACCACATTTGGTGAAAACGCTCACACTGCAGTGGTGTTTGGTTCCAGCGTAGTTTCGATGATGGTTCTTTATGAATATGAATAATGTGAAAGGAGACTGACTATGAAAAGATTAACAGCACTGATACTTTGTGTATCGCTTTTATTGTCTGTTGCACCGATTTCCATGGCTGCCACAGAAGAACCCGACATCTTTGCAACGGTTGTTTCCGACACATATTACGAAAACAATCAGGGCAAGATTAAAACCTATGATGACAAAGAAACCCTCTTTGTGGGTTCTGTTTACAAAAGATATGCCGAAATAAAGTTTGATATATCACAATTTGCCGGAAAAGAATTTGGCGGCAGTGTGCTTTCCCTCACTGTGAGAAATGCCTTTGAAGGTACAGCTCTCACCTTTCTCGGTACTCCCGACGGAACAAGAGAAAGTGCATATATGCTCACCTCTTTCCAGCTTAAAAAACTCGGTAAAACAACCGCTATGGTTGCAATCACCGATTATGTGAGAGAAGCTCTTGAAAAAGGTCAAAAGGAAATTGTATTCTTTGTTGAATACTCCGGTTCTGTTGTAACACTTTTTTCAAACGAATCTTCAAACAAGGCTGACCGCCCCACTCTTCGCATAACCGAAGAAGAGCCCTACATCAAAGGTCAGATTGGCTTTAAATATCCTGTTGTAACTGCGGCACAGTTCAAGGCAGACCTTGCTCCCACCGTTGCAAAGGGTCACCCATGGATGTTTGCTTCTCAGGCAGACTTTGACAGAGTGAGGGACAATCTCGACAAAGATCCCTACCTCAAAAAATGGTTTGCTTCCATCACGGAAAGATGTGAAAACTATATCACCAAAGGTGTGTCAAACACCGACACAATCCTTGAGGGTGCCTACAACTCCCGTGGTGATGAAGCGAAAAATGCAATCATCTATAACGCTTTTGCCTATCAGATGACAGGCGATGAAAGATATGCAGACCGTGCCTGGGCAGAAATGGATGCACTCCTTAATCTCCCTACATGGGGCACATCACAGTACATCGATAACAACCAGCTTGTTTTCGGTTGTGCAATCGGTTATGACTGGCTGTATAACTGGATGGAGCAGGATAAGCGAGACAAAACAATTGAAGGACTCAAAAGACTTCACTACGACACCATGTATGACATGATGACCAATAAGGGAAGCTCCAAATACAGCGAAGGCTTCTATGCTTTTTACTGGAACTCCAACAACCATGCCCTTCTCGACAACACCTACACCTTCCTCGGTGCAATGGCAATTGCCGATGTGGACATTGACTATTCAACTGCTATTATGCAGGGTGACTTTGAATATATGAAACCCGTTGTTGAACGTTGGTATCCCGACGGTGCATGGTATGAATCCTTGGGTTACTGGGGTTACACGGGTCCCTACATGGCAAAATGGCTTCTCGGTATGGAAAAAGCTCTCGGCACATCCTACGGACTTTCCGATCTTCAGTGCCTAAAGAGCATTGTCAACTATCCCATCTATGGTTCATCATCAACCTATATGTTCACAATCAACGACGGTACCTATGAAGGCAAAAGACCCACTGCAGCTCTCTATGAGCTTGCTCTCATAAACGGCAACCGTGAGCTTCAGAAATACTGTCTTGACAACACTTCTGACTATGTGTGGACTTGTCTTGCATATGACCTCGACTTTGACTACTCAACAGTTGAAGCATCGTCTTTTGCCCTTGACAACTTCTTCAGAAACAACGACCAGGTTACCTTCCGCAACACCTGGGAGGGCAATCAGGAAATATATTGCGGTATGTTTGTTCAGGATGCCGGCGAAACTCACGGTGTCATGAACTCCGGTACTCTCGGACTTGAGGCCTTCGGTCATCAGTGGATAACCAACATGGGTCGTGACAACTACTCCCTCGACGGCTACTGGGGTTCTGCTCAGGACGGCAAGAGATGGCGTTATTACTTCTCCCGTGCCGAAGCAAACTCATGTCTTGTAATTGATCCGGGTCTTGAGGGCGGTCACAGAGTTCGCCCCGGTGACACCATCAACACCTACAAGTCAATGCCCCGCGGAGCTTATGCAATCACAGACCTCACTAACACCTATGTGACAACCGCTGCTTCCTACAAGCGAGGTATAATGTTTGGAAACGACAGAACACAGATGGTTGTTCAGGATGAGGTTCATCTGAATAAGGAAGAAGAGGTTTATGCTTTCTATAATCTCAACAAATGTGACATCAAGCTTTCCGACGACGGCAAAACAGTATACTGTAATAACGGCGGTAAGAAACTTCGCATCAACATCCTTTGCGATGTTCCCTACAAAGCAAGCATCATGAGTGCAACTCCCCTTCCCACCTCTCCCCAGATGGAAGGAAACCGAATTGTAAAAGACATCAGACGTCTTGCGATTCACTTTGACGGTGTAAAGGATTTCAACCTCCGTCTTGAATTTACTCCCTACCTCACAGAGGAAGAGCTTCCCGAGCCAGCAGGCGAAATCACACCTCTTGATCAGTGGACAATTCCCGAAGGTGAGTTTGCTCCCCTTGATAAGGCTGAAAAAATCCTCTTTGACGGTGTGGAATTTGCAGAATTTAATCCTGCAAACAGATGCTACAAGGTTGATGTTATGCCTTCGGAAATTAAGGCTGTTGCCGATTCCAAGTATGAAATTTCCTACAAGGAAAACGATGCTAAAACAGAAAAATATGTGGTTCTCAAAAACAAGGAAACAGGAAAAATCACATCCTATCTCTTTGAACTTCCCGAAGTTATTGAGGCTATCTTTGAAATCGGTGCCGATAACAAGGAAGTGGGAGTTGTCGGTGTAACCGCTTCCAGCCACGACGGTAACATTCCCGATAACACCATCGACAAAAATATGCAAACCCGTTGGTCTGCAAAAGCAAGACAGAATATCACATTCCAGCTTGAAGACAAGGTTAAGGTTTCATACATTGCCCTTGCAATGTACGGCGGTGATGCAAGAAGCACATATATGGATATTCAGGTTTCCAACGACAAGAAGACCTGGGAAACTGTTAAGGTTATTGAAACCTGCGGTATTTCCACAGACTTTGAATATTTCGAACTCAAAGATGTTGAAGCACGTTATATCAGACTTAACTGCTATGGTACCAGTAAGGATCAGTGGAACTCAATCACTGAATTCAGGGCATATACAAAGAAATAATTTTTAACAAAAAAACAACAGTCTCGTATGGGACTGTTGTTTTTTTGATGTATAGGGAACTTCGTTTCTATACATCGGAAAAATCGATTGTTACTGTTTTTCATAAACGGCATGATTTGATGTACCGTTATTGTTTGTAACAACAACATATTTATCATAGTTAAAATTGCTTTTTATTTTTTCAAATTCTTCTGTTCCCATAACAAAAATTGCAGTTGAGAGCATGTCTGCCTCAAAGGACGAATCTCCCGAAACACTCACGCTCAAAAGATTTCCGTCTGCCGGATATCCGGTTTCGGGGTCGATGATGTGATGATATATTTTTCCGTCTTTTTCAAAATAACGTTCGTAGGAACCTGATGTTACGCATGTTTTGTCCGAGAGCTCCATCACATAAAAATGTTCGCCTCTTTCCTTGTCGGGATCCTGAAGTCCGATTTTCCACGGAGCATCACTCTCGGACCGCCCCATGGCATAGATATTTCCGCCAAGGTCAATGAGAGCGTTTTTGATTCCGTGCTTTTTAAGCACCTCAAAAACCTTGTCTGCCGCATATCCTTTTGCAGCACCGCCAAGGTCGATTTTCATGCCCTCTTTCAAAAATCTTACGTATCCGTCTTCAATTACAACAGATTTGTAGTCGACTTTGTCACGAGCAGCACCAATCTGTTCATCGGTGGGAACTTGCGGATTTTCCGCTTTTATGTTCCAAAGCTCTACAAGTGGCTTTATGGTTATGTCAAAGGCACCGCTTGTCTTTTCGCAGAAATCAAGAGCTTTTGAAAGAACCGACACAGTTTCGTCAGACACTTTGACGGGAGTGGTTGCTGCGTTTTGATTTATTTGATATATATCCGAGGTTTCAATGTAGGCGCTTAGCAAAAGCTCAATTCTTTGCACCTCTGAAATTGCCGCTTTAGCTGCTTTGTCGGCTTTTTCCTGTGTGTCTGCATAGCAGGTGACAGTGACAATTGTGTCAAGGCACATGGCGGTTTCTGTGGCTTTTTTCTCTTTCTCACGACATCCCGGGAAAGATGTTGCAATTAGTAAGAGTATTAACATTAAAGAAAATGTCTTTTTCAGAATAATCATCTCCTTATATAAAACAGCAGTTTAACATTTGAATTTGTCATTTGATTATATATCAAAACTCAGCCAAATTCAATAGGAAACAAAATATTTGCTGTGAAAAAATATTTTTCTTGATTTTATCAGCATTTCATTATATAATGTAATAAAGGAGAGTGATATTATGAAATTAATTCTTGCAATTGTAAATGATGAAGATGGTAACAAGGTCCTTGGCGCTCTTTCCAAGGCTGGTTTTTCGGTTACCAAACTTGCAACAACGGGTGGATTTCTGAAAGCAGGAAATATGACACTGCTCATTGGTACCGAAGACGAAAAAGTTCAGGAAGTTATAGATATTATCAAAGCGAAGAGTCAGAGAAGAAAACAAATTACTGCCTCTCCCATGCCCATGGGTGCATCTGCATCTTTCACACCTTATCCGATTGAGGTTCAAATTGGCGGTGCAACAATCTTTGTGCTTGATGTAGACAGATTTGAAAAGGTATAATAATGCTTTCGTTCTGTCAACAAAAGATAGCATCATATTTTGAAAATTCAATTAAAAACAATACGTTGAGACATGCGTATATTTTAAAAGGACCTCACGGAGTCGGCAAAAAGCATATCAGCCGGCAAATTGAGCTTTATTTTTCATGCAGTGACGGTACAGGCTGCGGAATTTGCGATGGTTGCAAAACTACGCTTGCCGGCGCAAATTTCGACATAATTCGTCTTTCCCCCAATGAAAAAAATCGCTATGAAATTAAAACCATAAGAGAACTTATAAAAAAATTACATGAAAAACCTGCAGGCGGGAGTTATAAGCTTGTTACTATAGAAAGTGCACAGCTTTTGGAACCCGCCTGTCAGAATGCGCTTCTTAAAATAATTGAGGAGCCGCCTTACTATGTTGTTTTTGTGCTGCTGTGCGACAATGTTAACAATATTTTACCCACAATACTCTCAAGAGTTATGATGCTTGAACTTCTTCCGTGGACAAAAGAGGAGCTTTGCAATGCGTTCCCTCTGACAGCTTCAGATTCTTTTATTTATAACTGTTGTATGGGAAATCCCGGTGTTCTCAAATCAATTTGTGCGGATGATGGGTTTAAGATTGCGAGGAATATTGCTGTAAAAGCATTGATAAATGTCAGTCGCAGTGCAGACGGAGTTTATGAAGCAGTAGATGATTTTGTCTCCCACAAGGAACGTATGGGGGCGATGTTTGATGCCATGACATTGCTTGCGAGGGACGTTCTTTATCATAAAAACAATCTTGCTTCCCAAATTGTAAACACTGATAAGCAAAATGAGATAAAGGAATTGTCAGATACACTTACTTTGAGTCAAACATTGAAAATTGTACAATTTTGCGGAACAATGAATGCAAATTTAAAAAATAATGAAAACGTAAACATGCAAATCCTTACTTTGTTTATGAAACTGAGCGCGCTGTTTGGGCGTTAATATAAATCAAGGAGAAACCAGATGATAGATGTTACAGGAATAAGATTTAAGAGCGTCGGTAAAATATATTATTTCGATGCGGGTAATCTTGTTTTAAAAAGCGGAGACCATGTTATTGTGGAAACATCCCGCGGAGTCGAATTCGGGACAGTAGTTATCGGCAAAAAGAGTGTTACTGATGATGAAATTGTTCCTCCCCTAAAAAAAATTCTTCGAAAAGCAAACGATGCTGATGAAAAGGCAATGGAAGAAAATAAAGAAAGAGAAAGAGAAGCTTTTGAGGTTTGTCAGGAAAAAATCCGCAGTCACAATCTTGATATGAAGCTTATAGATGTTGAATATACATTCGATCACAACAAGGTTCTGTTTTATTTCACGGCTGATGGCAGAGTGGATTTCAGAGACCTTGTGAGAGATCTTGCCGGCGTGTTCAAAACCCGCATAGAGCTTCGTCAGATTGGTGTCCGTGATGAGTCTAAAATGATGGGCGGCTTGGGAATTTGCGGCAGACAGTTATGTTGTAATCTTTTCCTGAGTGATTTTGCACCGGTATCCATAAAGATGGCTAAAGAGCAAAATCTTTCCCTCAATCCCACAAAGATTTCCGGCACATGCGGCAGACTTATGTGTTGTCTCAAACATGAGCAGGAGGTTTATGAATCAATTGCAAAGACAACTCCCGGTGTGGGTTCAATTGTAAAAACCGAAGACGGAAAGGGTCAGGTGACGGCAGTTTCTCCTCTCAAGGGAATTGTGACAGTTGCTGTTGAAAAGGGTGAGGAAAAAGAACTGAAGGATTATAAAGTTGAAGAAGTTAAGATTCTTAAAAAGACTGTCATAAAAAATGATGAGAAAATCGATATGGCAGAACTCAAGAAACTTGAAAAAGATTGATAAAACACTTGATTTTTGTCGAAAACATTGTTATAATGGTAAACAAGTGTTAGCAATGCATTTATTGCGCACATTTTTAAGGAGGTGTATTCCCGATGGCATATGTTATCAGTGATGATTGCATCAGCTGTGGCGCTTGCGAAGCTGAATGCCCCGTATCTGCTATTTCTGAAGGCGATGGCAAATATGTTATCAATGCAGACGAATGTCTCGATTGCGGTGCATGCGCAGGTGTTTGCCCCGTAGGTGCTCCTGTTCAGGAATAATTACAAAATTTAATTAATTTGCATTATGCGGTGTAGCTTTTGCTATGCCGCATTTTGTTTTGACAACATATGAATATTGTGATATAATTAAGTGTTAAAAGCAAAATGTAACTTTTTTGTGAATTCGGTTGACATCAGTTGTAAAATACATTAGAATTACATAAAACGTTCAGAGGATATAAATATGCAAAGATGTGAAGATTTAGGAATAGCAAATTTAAAAATCATTCAGGATTCGGAGCTTTTTTGTTTTGGGACGGATTCGGTGCTTTTGTCAGATTTTGCAAGGGCAAAAAGCAGTGATACAGTGGTGGATTTATGCACCGGCGGAGCAGTTATACCAATTCTTATGAGTGCGAAGACGAAGGCAAAGAAATTCTATGGTATAGAGCTTCAGGAGTGTTCCTTTGAGCTTGCAAAAAAGAATGTGGAAATTAATTCTCTCGGCACAAGGCTGGAAGTTATTTGTGATGACATAAAAAATGTTCTAAGCTATTTTCCGGCAGGAAGTGTGGATGTCGTTACATGCAATCCGCCTTATATGAGTGCCTCGGCAGGGTTTCAAAATCCTCATGAGCCAAAGGCGATTGCGCGTCATGAAATTTGTACCAATCTCAGCGAAGTGATTGAGGCTGCTGATGCCATACTCAAATTTGGCGGTCATTTTTATATGGTATACCGTGCGGACAGGCTTTGTGACTGCCTTTTTGAACTCAGAAGTCATAAATTGGAGCCGAAGCGTCTTGCATTTATTCATCCGAATCCGCAAAAACCACCGAGACTTATCATGATTGAAGCCATGAAAGGGGCAGAGCCGAATCTTAAAATTGAAGCGCCTGTTTACGTTAATATATGATTTTGTGCTTGTGAAAGGGGAATAAGAATGGAATCCGGAGTTTTATATTTATGTGCTACGCCTATAGGAAATCTTGATGACATTACCGTGAGATGTCTCAATACTTTGCGGGAATGTGATCTTATAGCTTGTGAAGATACGAGACATTCAAAAAAGCTTCTCACCCATTTCGATATTCACAAGCCGCTTACAAGCTATTTTGAACATAACAGAAAAGAAAAAGGTCAATATATCATAAATGAAATAAAATCCGGCAAAAATGTTGCCTTGATTACAGATGCAGGCACTCCGGCGATTTCTGACCCCGGTGAGGATCTTGTCAAAATGTGTATTGGAGAAGGGGTAAGGGTTGTTCCTGTTCCGGGAAGTGTTGCACTTATAAACGCTCTTATTATTTCGGGTCAAAATACAGCTCGCTTTGCCTTCGAAGGTTTTTTATCCATGAATAAAAAGAGCCGTTATGAACATCTTGAAAGTGTAAAGGACGATTCGCACACGCTTATTTTTTATGAAGCTCCTCACAAACTTGTGAGAACGCTTAACGACATGAGAAAGTATTTTGGGAACCGATCCTTGTCTATAGTTCGTGAACTTACAAAAATTCATGAAGAGTGTAAGTTTACAACTATCGATGAAGCCATCGCTTTTTATGAAGAAACCGCTCCCAAAGGGGAATATGTTCTCATAGTCGAGGGAAAAAACAAGGATGAAATCAAAGATGAGCAAAGACAGCTTGCAGATGAAATGTCAATTGCAGAGCATGTTAAAATGCTTATGGATTCAGGACATGAAAAGAAGGACGCCATGAAGATTGCCGCAAAGGAACGCGGACTTTCGAAAAGGGATATATATAATCAACTTATTAAGGAGGATACACAATGAAAGAAAAAAATGTTTCCAAAGATATTATCAGCATATACATGAAAAAATACCGTATAAAATTTGTTGTTATAGAGTTGATTCTTATAGCCGTTCTTATTCTTTATTTTCTTTGGTGTAAGCCATATATCATAAATTATTTTCAAGGGGCGGTTGATTTTGATGCAGAGAGCTTTCGCCTGGAGGCAGGGACGGTACAGGTCAGTCAGGAAGTTGAGATACATCGTAATGATGATACGACTATTCCCTCTTACAGCGTGCGCGCATGGTCGTACTGGCAGGATGACAAATATGAATTTCATATACCTGTGACAGATGTAGAAAAGACGGATATTCAGTATACCAATTCCGTTACTCAAACCGGCACCAAAGGAACCAAAAAACAGGTTTCATCGGTTGTTTATACGGCGGACATTGAAGGTAAGAAGGTTGTTTTGCTTGCCTATCCTCATCATGTGCTCAGCGATGGTGATGTTGTAGACGGGATTTTTACCCGTATTCCCCTTATTGTAAAACATGATATTGCAAACAGCGAATTTTTTGAACCCGGCGAGGAAATATGCGAATATATGCTTGATATACGAGGTCTTGAAATGGAAAGCGAATGGATTGATGTTGTTTTTTGTGCGGTTCTCGGAATTATAATAATTTACCTTGCCATAAAGCTTGTACGCCAATTTTCGGATTATACAAGAACTCCGATATACAGACAGCTCGATAAGTATGACGATTGTTTGAAAATTGAAAAATGGATTAGTGAAGAGCTTGAAGCGGGATATAAAATTGAAGACAAAAAAATTATTACGGAAAACTGGATAATTTCCAAAGATGTGTTCAAACTTAAAATCGTCAAAAACCATATGTCGCAAGGCAAATTTGATTATGTAAAGGTCAAATAATCAGATTTTTCCGTTTACAAAACGCAAAAAATGTGGTATTATTAAATAATAAATATTATTTGTAAAACAGCTGCTGTGTTTTGCCTGTTTTGACGAAAGGAATACTAAATGTCAGATAGAAAAAATGTTGTGCTTTCACCTGATGTTGTGGAAGCTCAAAAAGATATAATTGAACAGATATTTCAGATTAACGAGGCGTTCTACAGACTTTGCGGAGTAAGGAAAAAAGCTTTCATCGAAACGTACGGCTGTCAGCAAAATGTCAGCGATTCCGAAATCCTTGCGGGAATGCTTTCGTCCATGGGCTATGAACTTAGCGATTCAAAGGATGAAGCCGATTTTATAATATATAATACCTGTGCAGTGCGTGAAAACGCAGAGCTTAAAGTATATGGCAATCTTGGTGCGCTCAAACATAAAAAAAGTAAGAATCCCGGTCTTATTATAGGTGTTTGCGGATGTATGATGCAGCAAAAGGAAGTTGCCGACACCATAAGGCGAAAATACAAACACGTTGATCTTGTTTTCGGAACGCATTCGCTGTACTATTTCCCATCATTGCTTAAGCAGGTTTTAGATGATTCTTCGAGAGTTGTGGATGTGAGAGAGACCGATGGCAGTATTGCTGAAAACTATCCCGTAGTCAGAGGAGATGGCCCCTGCGCATGGGTATCTGTTATGTACGGTTGCAACAATTTTTGTTCATACTGCATCGTCCCCTATGTAAGAGGCAGAGAACGAAGCCGTGAAAAGGATGCCGTGCTTTGTGAAATCCGTTCGCTTGCCGCAGCCGGTTATAAGGAAATTACGCTTCTTGGGCAAAATGTCAATTCTTACGGAAAGGATTTGTACAGTGATTATGATTTTTCTGATCTCCTTTCGGATGCGTGTAAAATTGACGGTATTGAAAGAATCCGGTTTATGACAAGCCATCCTAAGGATATAAGCGATAAACTCATAGACACTATGGCGGCTAATGATAAAATCTGTAAGCAGCTTCATTTGCCTGTGCAGGCGGGCAATAATAGAGTTCTTGAGGTCATGAACCGTCGATACACCAAGGAAGGTTATCTTGAAAAAATAAAAAAAATAAAAGAAAAAATGCCCGGTATTACTCTTACAACCGATATCATCGTAGGATTTCCCGGTGAAACAAAGGAAGAATTTGAAGATACTCTGGATGTGCTGAGAAAAGTGCGTTATGACACGATTTTTTCATTCATCTATTCAAAGAGAGCAGGCACTCCCGCAGCTGTTATGGACGATGTGCTCACTCATGAAGAAAAAAAGGAATGCTTCGACAGACTTTTAGAGGTTCAGGATGAAATTTCTCTTGAGAAAAATGAAGCGCTTCGCGGCAAGGTGATGAAGGTTCTGGTTGAAGGCACAAGCAAAACAGATGAAAATGTATTGAGCGGCAGAACCGAAGGCGGAAAAATTGTGAATTTTGAAGGCGACAGCAAATATATAGGTGAGTTTGCCGATGTGGAGATAACCGATGTCCGTACCTGGTCACTCATTGGAAAGATTATTGATTAAAAATGTTGAAAGGAAGATAACAATGGAAGAAATACTTCAGAAAGCAAAGGAACTCGGCATGATGATTGCCGACAGTCAGGAATTTGCAACACTTAAGGCGGCAGAGGACGCACAACTGAATGACCCCGAAGCAACAGCTCTTATGGCAGGCTATGCCGCAAAAAGAGACGAACTTTCGGCAAAAATGGCTTCTCCCGACATAACCAAAGAAGAAATCGAAGCTATAAAGCAGGAATATCAGGATGAATTTGATAAAATTTGCGAAAATAAAAACATTAAGAATTATCTTGATGCTAACCGTTCGTTTGCCATGATGATTGAACAGGTAAACACAATTATCGGATATTTTGTAAAAGGCGGCGAATCGTCGGGATGTAGCGGAAACTGCTCATCTTGCGGAGGATGTCACTGATCGAAACTCACGGAACAGGAGAAAAACTATGAAAAGCAAAGGGAAATTGACTCCAATGATGGAGCAATATCTTGAGATAAAAGAAGAATATAAAGATTGTATACTGTTTTTCCGTCTCGGAGATTTTTACGAGATGTTTTTTGACGATGCAATCACTGCGTCTGAGGTTCTGGAAATTACCCTGACGGGCAAAGACTGCGGTCTTGAAGAACGTGCGCCTATGTGCGGCGTCCCCTTTCACAGCGTTCAGGGATATATTACAAAGCTTATAAAAAACGGATATAAGGTTGCAATATGCGAACAGGTTGAAGATCCGAAAGATGCCAAAGGAATTGTGAAAAGGGATGTTATCAGGGTTATTACCCCGGGAACAGCGGGTATTGACGAAGGTCCTCAGACTGACGAGAACAATTTTCTTGCTTGTGTATATTTTGCAGATGGAAATTTTGGTGTTTCCTTTGCCGACGTGTCTACCGGAGAAATTTTCACGTCTCAGGGAGAGATGGAATTTGATGAAAACGGTCTTGTGAATCTGCTTGCCACCTTCAGGCCTTCAGAGATTCTCATAAACGATGGCGGTACAGCATATTGCAATGAAATTATAGAACTCAAAAAACGCTATCACTTTTATGATGGCTTTATAGAAGAAAAATATTTTGATGAAGCTGCATCAAAAGAAATTATTGAAGGACAGTTTGAAAATACAAGCCTTGCACGTTTGGGTATCGCGGACAAGCGTTATTGCATCAGCTCTCTCGGAGCTATGCTTACATATCTTTATGAAACGCAGAAAATAGATCTTACTCACATGACAAGCCTCAAGCTTTTTGAATCATCTCACTATATGCAGATAGATGCAAATTCCTTCCGCAATCTGGAAATAACCGAAACAATGCGTGATAAAGAAAAACGAGGTTCTCTTCTCGGTATACTCGACCGAACAAAAACTGCGATGGGTGCAAGAAGGCTTAAATCGTGGCTTGACCGTCCGCTTATTAATCCGGACAGGATAAATATGCGTCTTGAGGCTGTTGAGGAGCTATGTGATAATGCGTCCGTACGAGAGGAACTAACAGAAGCTCTCAAGATGGTATATGATATCGAAAGAATAATTTCGAGGGTTGTATACGGTTCATGTAACGCAAGAGATTTTGTGGCACTTCGCCAGAGCCTTGAAGCTTTGCCGGAGATTAAAAAAACACTTGAAAAATGCAAATCTCAGTTTTTGTCCAATATATATGCAAGTCTTGATACGTTGTCAGAACTCAGAGTGCTCATACAATGTGCTATTGTTGATGAACCTCCTTTTACAGTCAAAGAGGGCGGGATGATAAAAAAAGGCTTTGATTCCGAGCTTGACCGTGTGAGGGATGTTCTGGAAAACGGTACAGGATATATTGCTGCAATCGAATCTGAAGAAAGAGAAAAGACGGGTATCAAAAATCTGAAAGTTGCCTATAACAGGGTATTCGGATATTATATTGAAATTTCCAAATCTAACCTTGACAAAGTTCCCGAAACCTATATACGTAAGCAAACACTTGTAAGTGCCGAAAGATTTATAACTCAGGAACTCAAGGAACTTGAGACCAATATACTCAATGCCAAGGAAAAGGCAAACGCTCTTGAATATGAAAACTTTTTGCATATTAAGGAAAAGATTCTTTCTCAGCTTAAAACTCTTCAACAGAGTGCAAAGCTTGTATCGGTGACAGATGTGCTTTGTTCTCTTGCAACAGTTGCTGTCATGAGGAATTATGTGAAACCTAATGTAGATTCCTCTGATGTTGTTGATATAAAAGATGGCAGACACCCTGTGGTTGAAGCTGCCCTTAAAGACTCACTGTTTGTGCCGAATGACACATATCTTGACACTTCAGACAACAGGTTTTCAATAATTACCGGTCCGAACATGGCAGGAAAATCAACATACATGAGACAGACAGCTCTTATTGTAATTATGGCTCAGATAGGTTCATTTGTACCGGCGCGTGAATGCCGGATAGGTGCGTGCGATGCGGTATTTACAAGGGTTGGAGCATCCGATGATCTTGCATCGGGACAGAGCACGTTTATGGTAGAAATGAACGAGGTTGCACACATCTTAAAAAATGCCACTTCAAACAGCCTTATCATACTTGACGAAATAGGAAGAGGAACATCAACCTTTGATGGTCTTTCGATTGCCTGGGCTGTGGCGGAGTATATATGTGACAAACAAAATATCGGTGCAAAAACGTTGTTTGCTACTCATTATCATGAGCTTACATCTCTTGAAAATACCACTTCCGGTATACGAAATTATTCTGTAGCCGTAAAAAAACGCGGTGACGACATAACTTTCCTGAGAAAGATTGTTAAAGGCGGTACCGATGACAGTTTCGGTATACAGGTAGCTCTTCTTGCAGGTGTGCCTGCAGAGGTTACCGACCGAGCCAAGGAGGTTCTTTTGAAGCTTGAATCAGAATCACCCCCCCAATCTGATGCGTTGAGTACGGCTGAATCCTTTGATAAAAAAGCATCCGCTGTTCAATGTGATGAGTGTGCGATGCTTCTCAAGGAAGAACTTTCCAATATGGATATATCTACACTAACTCCAATCGAAGCTCTTAACGAGTTATACAGACTACAGAAAAAGGTTTGTGAAACTTATGAAAATTAATGTATTGCCCCAATCTATAGCCAATATGATAGCCGCAGGAGAGGTCGTTGAGCGACCTGCATCTGTGGTTAAGGAGCTTGTGGAAAACAGTGTTGATGCCGGTGCAAAATCGGTAACGATAGAGATTCAAAAAGGCGGAATGACTTATATCCGCATAACAGATGACGGCACGGGCATTGCGCCTGAAGAGGCCGCAACGGCATTTCTTCGCCATGCAACCAGCAAAATCAGTACGAAAGAAGATCTCAATTCCATATATACTCTCGGGTTTCGCGGAGAGGCTCTTGCCAGCATAGCCGCTGTAGCAAGAGTCGATATGTTTACAAAAACACGTGATAATACTTTCGGCAGATGCGTGTCAATAGAGGGCGGAGAAATTCTTGAGGACGAGGAAGCGGGATGCGGAGACGGAACGACGATAATTGTACGTGATTTATTTTTCAATACTCCCGCGCGAATGAAATTTCTCAAAAACGATGCAACCGAAACCGGATATGTTACCGAAACGGTAAACCGATTGATTCTGAGTCATCCGGAGGTTAAAATAAAGCTGATAGTAAACGGAAGACAAACAGTGTCATCATCGGGTGACGGCAAGCTTTTGAATGCAATTTATGCTGTTTACGGCAAGGATTATCCAAAAAATATGTCTGAGGTCAGCTATAGCGAAGACGGAATAGAAGTAACCGGATATGTAGGAAATTCTGCGCTTTCAAGAAAAGACCGACGTCAACAGGTGTTTTTTATTAACGGACGTTATATTTCGAGTAAAATTATTTCCGCAGCACTTTCGGAGGCTTTTCAAAACACTGTAATGGTTGGCAAATATCCTGTGGCGGTGTTGATGATTCGTGTTAACGGAAGCTTTGTTGATGTTAATGTTCATCCGACAAAAATTGAAGTGCGTTTTTCAGATGACAAAAAGGTATATCATTCTATTTACTGGGCAGTAAAAAATTCTCTTTCAGATAAAAAGTATGTTCCCGAGGCAGTGATGTCAAAACAGAAGGAGCATGACAATCTGATAAAGGTAAGAGCCGAAGTTGCAAAGGTTAAAAACGAGGCAACCCAGCTGGATATTAATTTTTTGAGAGACAGAGTTTTTTTGAACGATAAAAAAACAGAAAACAAACCGCTTTCCCATCCGGAATTCAAACAAAAATCGGAGTTGGTTCAAAAATCAGAGTCTGTATCAGATTTTAAATCGAACAACTCCTCTGCATGTGAGCCTGAAGCTGAATTGTTGCATGAGCAGGAGCCCGTCCTGAATATGCCTGTCACAATACCGGCTGAAGAAGAAATATCCGATCACATAAAGAATAATGCTTTTTTCAACACTAACGATATTAATGTTTTAAAATCGCCGGTTTCTTCGTCGGGTTATTCTCAAAATGACGATGAAGCCGTTGAAAAAATAAAATCTGAAGAGTGTAAGTCAATCGAGGATTCTCAAAAAGAAAATGTCGTGAATCAGCTTGCTCACCGGCTTAAATGCGGGGTGGATTTCAATCTTGTAGGACAAGTTTTTGCCACATATATTATTGTTCAGAAAGGCAATGAAATGATAATAATTGATCAGCATGCAGCTCACGAGAGATTGTATTTTGAACAGCTTTTGGAAGAGTACCGTCAAAAGACAATAAGCTCTCAAAGACTTCTTGTTCCTGTAACGGTTACCTTTGAGGCGTCACAGTTTCCGGAAATATGTGAGAATCTGAATTTTTTTGCGGAACTGGGATTTGAGTGTGAGCAATTCGGCGAGACGACGATAGTGGTGCGTGCATATCCGGCATCAATAGGCGATGCGGATATAAAGGACACCATTTTGGCAGTGGCTGAGCTTATTGACGGAAACTGCGTTGATATTAAGAAAACCCTTCTGGAAGAAGCTCTTCACACCATGGCGTGTAAACGTGCCATAAAAGGTAACCGGGTTTTGGAAAGAGCTGAAATGGAGTCTTTGGCAGAAAAGGTTTTATCTTTTGAATCAGTTAACACATGCCCCCACGGCAGACCTATTTGTGTTTCCATGACAAAGTACGAAATGGAAAAACAGTTTAAAAGAATTGTATAGAAAGGAGAATATCATGTACCCTGAAAAGACAGTTATAGTCATTGTAGGGCCCACGGGGTCCGGAAAAACCGAGCTTTCAGTGAAAATTGCAAAGCTTTTGGGTGCAGAGATAATCTCATGTGATTCCATGCAGGTATACAAAGGCATGGATATTGGTACAGCTAAGATCCGTCCGGATGAGCAACTTGGAGTTCCTCATCATCTTATTGATATACTCCAACCGCAGGAAAGCTACAGCGTCAGCGAATTTTGCAAGGATGCAAGAGCGGTGGCGGAGAATATTTTCAAAAGAGGAAAATGTGTTGTTTTGGTTGGCGGTACGGGACTTTACGCAGATTCCTTTATAAAGGGGATTGATTTTACCGAGACAGGAAGCAATGCGAAGATCCGTATGGAACTTGAGCATTATGCCGAAAAAAATGGTGCAGATGCATTACATAATCTTCTTGCATCTTTTGATTATGAGAGTGCTGCGTCAATTCATCCAAACAATATAAAGAGAGTTATCAGAGCTATCGAATATTACAGACTTACGGGAGAGACTATTTCCGAACATAACCGAAAAACAAAAGAAAAGCCTTCTCCATATAAATATATATATTTTGGCATTTCCAGAGACCGTCGTGAGCTGTATGAGCGTATTGATAAAAGAGTTGATATAATGATGAAGGACGGGCTTATAGATGAAGTATTTACCTTGTATAAAGCCGGATGTAACCGCACGCATACTTCAATGCAAGCGCTTGGTTATAAAGAGCTTTTGTGGTATATCAATGGAAAATGCACTCTTGATGAGGCGGTGAGAATTCTTAAAAGGGATTCGAGACGCTATGCAAAAAGGCAGCTCACATGGTTTGGGAGAAACAGTGAAATTAACTGGCTTGACCTGTCAGGCGGCAAAAATGCCGATAGTGTGATGGATGAGGTCAGGAGAATTCTCGTTGAAAATGAGGTGACATTTTGAAAAAATTAATCTCAAGACTTGCGTTGTTGGCAGTTATCGTGTTTGTTGTTTATAATCTTATAAGCTTCTATACAACACCGGAGATAACAACAGTTGCACGGGTAAATACCGTAGAGATAAAGTATAATTTTGACGGCATCGTAAGCCGAAATGAAAAGCTGGTTACCACATCTATGGAGGGAAGCGGCTGGTTTGATCCTGCTGTTCCTGAAAATCAGATGGTAAAAAACGGAAAGATATTAGGGGTGTTTTATGACGGAGAAATTGATGCGGATACAAAAGCCAGGCTTAATGAAATAAACGCAGCTATAGATGAAGCATCATTATCGTCAGATGAATTGAATATGCTCGGAGTCAGTGAGGATAAAATTAATCAGGATATAACACAGAAAAAGCAGGAGATTATATTTGCGGCAATCGGCAGAGATATGAGCAATGTGGGTGTTTTGAAAAATGATATATCCATTTTGCTCGAAAAGAAAACTTCCTTTGATAATGATGAGAAGCCTGTGGTTAAGACCGTGGATGAGCTTTTAAATGAAAAAGCTCAGATAGAAAGCTCTGTCAATGTAAACAAAGAAGAAATTATATCTCCGTGTCATGGTGTTTTTACCACACATCTGGATGGTTTTGAGGGGATTCTCGGATCACAAACAGCGCTCTCTATGACCGTTGATGATTTTGAGGCAATCCGCGAAAAGAAAAATGACGGTTCAGATTCCAAAGACAAAACGAAGGTATGTAAAATTGTAGATAATTCCGAGTGGTGGATATCTATGCTCGCTACCGAAAATGATGCCAAAAACTTTAAAATCGGTGATGAGATAACCATAAGGATTTCCGGGGAAAGCAAAGATATAGCGACAACCGTAAAATATATCTCTCCTTCCAAGGGTGACAAATATGTTATAACGCTTTCTTCCATATCGGGAAGTGACTATGTTATGGAAAGTCGCTTCATGAATGTTACCGTAGTTAAAGAAAGCTATACGGGCCTTGAGGTGCCTCTTTCAGCAATAAGAGTTAAGAACGGTAAGGCCGGTGTATATGTAAAAACAGAGAATACAACAAAATTTCGTGAAACAGAAATAATTTATAAGGATTCGGAAATAGCAATTGTAAAAATGAATACAACCGTAATTAATCCAAATGCATTGTTGTTGTACGACGAAATCATTGTAAATTGATTTTAATTTATGCAAACAAGGAGTGATTCGCAGTGTCAATTAAAGATAATCTTGATTTAATAAAAACAAATATAGAAGCCGCGTGCAGTAAATGCGGAAGAAATCCCGATGATGTGCTTATTCTTGCGGTTACAAAGACTCGTAGTGCCGCCGAGATAAATGAAGCTATATCGCTTGGCATTACCGACATCGGTGAAAACCGTGTTCAGGAACTTATGAGCAAGTATGACGATGTAGTTAAAAATGTACGCTGGCACATTATAGGCCACTTGCAGAGTAACAAGGTGAAGTATATTGCTGATAAAGTATGTATGATTCACTCGGTTGAATCACTGAAGCTTGCTTCTGAAATAAACCGCCAATGCGAGAAAATAGGCAAGGTTATGGATATACTCATCGAGGTGAATTCCGGTGAGGAAAACAAGGATGGTATTGATCCGGATGAAGTTTATTCACTGATCGAGGCGATTATTCCCATGAAAAACATTTGTATAAAGGGGCTTATGACAATGGCACCTCTTGGTGCATCTGAGGAAAAGCTTCGCATGGTTTTTTCTGCTTTACGAAATTTGTCGCTTGACATTTTGTCAAGAGGCTATAAGAATGTGAGCATGCAATACCTTTCTATGGGCATGAGCGACGATTATGCTGTTGCTGTAGAGGAAGGCTCTACGATAATCAGGCCCGGACGTTCATTATTTAATGTAAATTAATATACAGGAGGATATAAAAATGAGTGGTATTATGGATTGGGTAAAAAACACCATTGGGCTTACAGATGAAGAAGAAAATTCTACAGAGGAAGCAGTGAAAGAGACTGCAACAGTTCCTGCACGCAGGAGAAGTGCGGCAGATGATATTCCCGTGCCGTCATCTTCGTCAAAAAGAAGCAAGGTTGTAAATATTAACACAACTGCTCAGCTTAAAGTTGTTGTGGTTCAACCTCTTTCTTACAATGATGCTCCGGAAATTGCAGATCATCTTAAGTCGAAAAAACCGGTAGTGGTAAATCTTGAGAGCTTGGAAAAGAGCGTAGCGAGCAAAATTTTTGACTTCCTGAGCGGAGCTGTATTTGCTCTTGACGGAAGTATGCAAAAGGTATCAAGCGGAATTCTTCTCATAGTTCCAAACACAATGGGAATAATGGGTGATTTCAGCGATGAACTGAAAACTCAGGGAATATTTGATGCATTTTAAGCTATGATTAATAAAAACAGCATTATTTTGCCGTCTGATTCTGACGAAATCCGGCTTTGCCTTTCGCGTGCATGCGATTATTATACAAAGTCACTTTTTTCAGGACGGTGTATGTTTACAAAATTTCTTACACCTTTGGAGGCTCGCGAGATTTCTTCGCGATTTCCCAAGGGTGAGGTTAATATTGCTTTTTTTGGCGGATACGATGGTGCTGAACGTACCGTGGCATCTTTCGGAGAAGTGTTTTCCGAAACAGAATATCCATTATGCTGCCTTGAGATAAGGGTAAAGGGAAAACATTCACTTTCTCACAGAGATTTTCTTGGTTCTGCAATTTCTCTCGGCCTTAAGCGAGAACTTTTGGGGGATATTATTGTTTGCGAAGAAGGTGCACTGCTTTTTTGTCTTGATGAAATTGCAGATTATATAGCTGACAATCTTACAAAGATTGCAAACACCGGTGTCAGCGTGAGGCATTATGAAGGAGAAGCAGTGAAGCTTTCCCGTAACTATGTCCGTACTTCGTCAACGGTGTCATCCCTTCGTCTTGATGCCGTGGTGTCGGCAGCTACATCAAAGTCGAGGGCAACATCTGCTGAAATGATTCAGCGCGGACTTGTAAGTCACAATTATAAAGAGGCAATATCTGTGAGTATGAATGTTAAAGACGGAGATATCATTACTGTCAGAGGAATAGGTAAATACCTCATTAATACCGATGAAAAACTTACTCGCAAGGGAAGAATACATATAGACATTAACAAATATGCGTGAATCCTGCGAGGTCTTACAAAAGAGAGGGGAAATGTAAATGATTACACCTTTGGATATACAGACAATAAAATTTGCTTCATCACCCATGGGATACAAAAAAGCGGAAGTTGACGAGTTTTTGCAGGAACTTTTGAAAAACTATGAACGACTCTATAAAAATTCAAATGAATCATCAGAGAAAATAAAGGCACTGACAAAGCAGCTTGAAACCTATAAAGGTATTGAAGAAACCATGAAGAACACTCTTGTTGTTGCTCAGAGCTCTGCCGAACAGCTTACTGCGGCAGCACGAAATGAGGCGGAGGCAATAGTGGCGGAAGCAAATATCAAATCCAAGGAGATTCTTGCAAAGGCAGCTGACAAGCTTAATGCACTTACTGTGGAGTATGATGCGTTGAAAAAAGAGATTTCATTATTTGTTATGCGTTCAAAAGCGGAGTTTGAACTTCGTGTAAAAGAACTTGATAAAACAGCCGAAGCTATAGACAACAGTTCAATTTGATTTGGAGAAGAAACGATGAAAAATCTTGCATCTGTAAGTGTTATTAAAGATATTCTCTCTGAGAGTGGATTCAAATTTTCAAAATCTCTTGGTCAGAATTTTCTCATTGATGAGAATGTGTTGAAAAAAATTGTTGACGGAGCACACATTGAGCCGGATAACGGAGTGATTGAAATCGGACCGGGATTTGGCACGTTAACGCAAAGACTCTGCATGGCAGCAGGGAAGGTTGTGTGTATTGAAATTGACAAAAGTGCAATTCCCATATTGGAGAATAATCTTTCCGGGTTTAATAATTTAAAGATTATTAATGCCGATGTTCTGAAAACCGATCTTAAAAAGATTATTTCAGAAGAGTTTGCAGACAGCACGGTTAAAATTGCGGCAAATCTCCCATACTACATAACTACTCCCATAATTATGAGTATATTAGAGGCACGTCTGCCGGTTGAGTCTCTTACCGTGATGATTCAGAAAGAGGTAGCAGAGCGTATTTCGGCAAAGCCGTCTACAAAGGAATACGGCGCATTAAGTGTTGCCGTAAACTATTACAGCGAACCGGAAATGATTACGGTTGTGCCACCTTCGGCATTTATTCCGCAACCAAAGGTTTCCTCTGCCGTAGTAAAACTTAAACTGAGAGAAAATCCGCCTGTGGATGTGACTGACGAAAAAGGTTATTTTAAGATTGTTAAAGCAGCTTTTGCTCAAAGAAGAAAAACACTTTTGAATGCACTTTCCAACAGCCCTGCCATACCGCTTGAAAAAGATGGTGTGTCAAGAATTCTTCAGGGTTGCGGTATTGATGGTAACAGGCGCGGTGAAACATTGTCTTTGGAAGAATTTGCAGATATTGCCAATGTTGTTTTCCCGGGGAAATAAGGAGATATAATGAAAGAGACGATATATACGATTCCGGTAAATGAGGCGTTTGATGATTTATCGGAATGCCCGTTTTGCTATATGGTGAAGAAATTGGAAGACGAAGGTGTTGAGTATGCTTTGGGAGCGGCAATGATGGAGCCGGATTACAGAGTACTGTCCAACGAAAAAGGGTATTGTAACAAACATTTCGGAATGCTTTTCAAAAAACCGAATAAGCTGAGTCTTGCTTTGGTTATGGATACTCATTTTGATGAGTTGCGAAAAAAACTTTCAGAGGTTAGTAAATCTTCGCGGCAATATGCCGATACAAAGCATGGATTTTTCAAGCGAGAAAAACAGGACCCTATACAGAACGCCAAGAAGTCAATTGATCAGTGTAATCGGTCATGCATAATTTGCGAAAAAGTCGATGATACGATAGAGCGTTATATAAGGGTTTTTTTTGGACTTTGGGAGAATGATAATGAGTTTCGTCGGAAGGTGGAAACCTCAAAGGGTTTTTGTCTTCCGCATTTTTCAAAACTTTTGGATGGTGCGAAAAAGTATCTTGGAAGCAGTAAATATGCAGAGTTTTGTAAAATGATATGTGAAAAGGAAGAAGCTGAGCTGGAACGTGTGCATAATGATGTACACAATTTCACTTTAAAATTTGATTATCGCAATCATTCGAGTAAGTGGGGCACCGAAAAGGACGGTCCTGTAAGAGGTGTTGAAAAGATTGCGGGATACATAATAAAAGACAACAAATAAAATTGATGAATATAAATCAATAACAGTAACTTTTGGAGCTGTTAATGCAAAATACAATTAGGAGATGGTACATATGTTTATAGGTTCTTTTACTGATAAAAATTCACCGGTTGCGGTTTCATATTACTATACCGAGAGAGGCATGGATAAGCCTGTTTACCCCGGGCTCATGGCTGAAGATACTGAAAAAGAATGCTATGGTGCAGATGGTAAGCTTTTTTGTGATTTTATCGGTTTTGCAGGTCCTGCAATTGGTCACAGCGGTGTTGATATCCACTTTGTTTTCGACAAAGAATGCTTTGTGGACAGCTTTATTTTTGATCTGAAACCATTTTCTCAGATAAGAAAGGTCACGGCGCTTAATGTAACAAGTGAAGGCGAAATACCTGTAGGAAAGCATTTTGGTGAATGCGGAAGAAACATTTCAGCATCAAACAAAAGAGTAAACATGAATGCTGACGGCACAATCAAATATGACGAATCCGATGCAGAGGATTATCCTCCAATCACTGTTGGTGTTGGAGTAAATTCAAGCCACATCATTCTTCGTCTCGATGCAGACTATCTGCACATTGCAATCGGAAACATGAAGGTTTTCGGCGCATTGGATACAGACAAGGCAATATATCCCCTGCCTGCCCAAATGGAAATCAAAGATGAGCATTTGACAGATATAACCGGTATTTTTGTAGGTGATCCCGAGGCTCTTGCAGGAGCACAGTATTATCTTGACGGAGTTTTGTGTGACAAAGCAAAATTTGCTGATGACGGAAATATCAGGTTTGTAAAAAAAGACATGGCAGACGAAGCTTTTGAAATTGAGGTTACACCCTCGGGTGCAACGGTTTCGTCAAATTCAAAGAGAGGATTTGTATATGCGGCGGCAAAGCTTTTGCAGCTTTGTACACCAATGGGGATAAAGTGCGCTGTCATTAAAGATGCGCCTTTCATGGAAATAAGAGGCGCACACGTAGCACTGCCCGCAAAAAAAGACCTTGAATTTTTTAAACGTCTTGTAAAATATGTGTATGTACCTCTCGGATACAACACCGTAATTTTGCAGATTTCTGCCATGATGGAATATAAGAGACATCCCAAAATTAACGAAGCATGGCTTGAGGCTGTTCAAAACTATGAAAAAGGTCTATGGCCCTGCCCTGCTCACTACGGATTCCTTGGTGATGTGCCTTATACTCAAGACGAAGTGAGAGAAATCTGTGAATACATCAGAAGTTTTGGATTGGAAATTGCCGCAGAGATTCAGACATTTGGTCATGTTCAGTATGTAACAATGGCATATCCACACCTTGCAGAACCGGAGTATTCCGACAATGCAGACGGCGATGAATATGGTGCTGATGAAAGACCAACATCCTTTTATCACCATTGTATGTGTCCTTTGCATGAAGACTATTACAAGGTTTTCCACGATATTATTGATGAGGTTTGCGAGGTAATTCGCCCCGAAAAATACATACACATCGGTCATGATGAAATCTACACCTACGGTAAGTGCGAAAAATGCAGTAAAGTTCCCGTTGAAAAGCTTTTTGCCGACGAAGTTACCAACATGCATGACTACATTGCTTCAAAAGGTCTCAAAACAATGATGTGGTCCGATATGATTGTTAAAGAAACATATTCAATTCCCGGTGCAATCGATCTTATTCCAAAGGATGTTTTGTGCCTGCCTTTTACATGGTACTTCCATCTTGATGAGAACACGGAAGGGATTTTGGCAGATCACGGATTTGAATATATGATAGGCAACTTCTATTCAAGCCACTATCCCCGCTTCAATGAGAGGAAAACAACTCCCGGCTGGCGTGGTGCTGAGGTTTCGGCTTGGGTTAACTGCAGTGAGGATGTATATTGCTACGAGGGCAAAATTTTTGAATTCATTTATTCGGCAAATATGATGTGGAACGAAACCTATCATGAGGAAATGAGAAACACCTACACCCTTTTGGTTAACAAATATTCAAGCATGACAATGAAAAAGCTCCGCCAAAATTTTGCGGATTTTTCAAACGCTAAAAAGCTTGAATTTGAAAAATGTGCAGAATGTGTTCCTTGTGAAATCAGACATGAAGTCGGCGGTGCAGTAAAAGTTTTACACGGAGAAACAAAGTCGGTTAAACTGAGTATAAAGGCAAATAACCTATGGTTTGTTCAGTCAACAGACAAAACTGCAGGCAGAATTCCATGGAAAAAGCTTCATTCTATTGGACACTACAAAATAAATTATGCCGATTCCACCTCGTGTGATGCTTCAATTTGCTATGGCAGAGATATTGCCGAATATGACCGCGCATATGCAAAGCCGCTTTCATCGCCTCTTTTTAGACACGAAGGCTATCTTGCAACCTGCTTTAGTGAGCCGATTATGTCAAAGACGTCAGACGGCATGGATTATGCACTTTTTGCGCGTCCCTGGAAAAATCCGCACCCGGAAAAGGAAATTGTGTCAGTTGAGCTTTGTCACGAAGGCATAAATGACGCAGCAATTTTGCTTTATGATATTTACGCCGACTAAAAGAATATTATACGAAAAATTATCCATAATATATGTGAAGTGAGGTTTCAAAAATGAAATTTGATTATCGTCCGGGCGGTGTATGCTCAAAAAACATCAGCTTTGATATCGAAGACGGCATTGTGAAAAATGTGGTTTTTACGGGAGGGTGTGCAGGTAATACTCAGGGACTTGCAAAAATGTGTGAGGGCAGAACCGCCGAAGATGTCATTTCGCTTCTTTCGGGAATCAAATGCGGATTCAAATCCACATCATGTCCCGATCAGCTTGCCATGGCAGTGAAAAAAGCCATTTCGCAAGAACATATCTGATTTCAGACAAATATTGGAGGCGTAACATGGAAAAAAGAGTAGCAGTAATCGGAATAATAGTTGAAAACATGGACTCGGTTGATGAGCTTAACGCTGTTTTGCATGAATATGGAAGACATATCATCGGCAGAATGGGTATTCCTTACAGAGAAAAGGATATTCACATTATAAGCATTGCAATTGATGCTCCTCAGGATATCATCAGCGCTTTGTCGGGAAAAATTGGCAATATCAACGGAGTGAGTGCCAAAGCGGCATATTCAAAAATAATAACCGATAGTCTTGACAACTAATACTTTGGCATTGTAGAAGTTAAGACAACGGATGGAAACTAAGGCAAGGTGAGATGACATGAATTTAAATTCAACACCGTCGGCAAACAGAGTTCATATTGCTTTTTTTGGACTTCGAAATGCCGGAAAATCAAGTCTTGTAAACAAAATAACAAATCAGGAAATGTCGGTTGTGTCCCCTTATGCGGGCACGACCACTGATCCTGTTAAAAAATCAATGGAGCTTCTCCCGCTGGGACCTGTTGTGATAATTGACACAGCCGGGTTTGATGATGTTGGTGAACTGGGAGAAAAAAGAATAGAAAAAACAAAAAACATTCTTTCAAAAACAGATGTTGCGGTTTTGGTGAGTGATGCGACACAAACGCTTTCCCGTGATGAAAAAAAGATGATATCAGACTTTGAAAAACGAAAAATCCCTTACATAATAGTGAAAAACAAAAGTGATTTGTGCAAGGATAAAGGAAACAGCGGCGAAGAGCTTTTTGTTTCGGCAAAAACCGGTGAAGGGATTGAAGAGCTTAAAGAAAAAATTGCAGCTCTTGCACGTGAAAGCGAAAAAGAAGTTTTGCTTGTGGGGGATCTTGTAAAAAAGGGAGACATTGTCGTTCTTGTTTGTCCCATTGATTCATCAGCGCCCAAAGGCAGAATTATTTTGCCCCAACAGCAGGTCATAAGAGATATTATTGACCACGGTGCTGTAGCGATGGTTTGTCAGCCCGACGAATATGCACCTCTTCTTGAAAAGCTTGGTGAAAAGCCGTCGCTGGTTGTTTGCGATTCTCAGGTGTTTGCGAGAGTTAGCAAAGAAACACCGTGTGAAATCAGGCTTACGTCTTTCTCAATTCTTATGGCACGAATGAAAGGTTTTTTGGATATTGCAACAAAAAGCGCAAAAAAACTTTCGGAAATTAAGTCTGAAGATAAGATTCTGGTTTGCGAAGGGTGCACCCATCATCGTCAGTGTGAAGACATCGGCACAGTTAAACTGCCTGCAAAAATAAGACAGTTTACAAACTCAGACCCTCAATTTGAATTTGTTTCGGGAACCGCTTTTCCAAGTGATCTTACACCATATAGTCTTATCATTCATTGCGGTGGTTGCATGATAACTGAAAGAGAAGTGATGAGCCGGATGAATCTTGCGAATGATGCCGGAATACCTTTTACAAACTACGGCACCGCGCTTGCTTATTTGAATGGCATTTTGGAACGAAGTATAGAAATGTTTGATTTGTAAAATGTATAAAACGCATGGCTGAGAGATTTTCAGCCATGCGTTTTCATCTATAAAGTTATTCCGGCATGTAAATTTTTATTTATTCCTGAAAAGTTTATTCATCAGACTGTTTACTTTTTCTTTTCTGTGTTTTGTTTCTTCGGTGTTTATACAAACATCTATGCAGTCTCCTTCTTTGGCTTTTTCGGGGAGAACAGATTTTGGTATGTTAAAAGTTGTTCCGCCTGATTCAATTACAGCATACTCACCTTCAAACCGATCGATAATCCACATTTTTGACCTCTCAATATCCAAGTGTACCGCTTAAGGATTCGTCATTCTCAACCCATTCATTAACATCGGTAACGGTGTATTCGTCAGGAGTATTTCTTACAACAACCTTTGAAATGCCTGCGTTAATTACCATTCTTTTACACATGGAACAGCAGGTGGCATCGGCCACAAGCTCTCCTGTACCATAAAATTTTCCTGCAAGATAAAGCGTTGCACCAATCATTTCTTCACGTTTTGCACTGATGATTGCATTTGCTTCGGCGTGAACGCTTCTGCAAAGCTCATAGCGTTCACCTCTTGGAATATTTAGCTTTTCTCGCATGCAAAAACCAAGATCGATGCAGTTTTTTCTGCCACGGGGGGCACCTACATATCCGGTGGAAACAATTTCATCGTTTTTAACAATAATTGCACCGTAGTTTCTCCGGAGGCATGTTCCTCTTTCAAGTACAGTTTCTGCAATGTCCAAATAGTAGTTGTGTTTGTCTCTTCTTTCTGCCATGGTTTAATCATTCCTTTCGGATTATATCATTTTTTCATCATATCTTTAATAATCTGAGCATCATTCAAAAGCTGACGAGCGTTTTCTCTTGCAATCATGCTAACCTCTGCGCCGCCCAGCGTCCTTGCAATTTCTTCGCATCTGCCGTCTTTATCCAAGGGCAATACAATTGTGCGTGTTCTCCCGTCGGCAACATCTTTTTTAATCAGATAATGATTGTCGGCAAGAGCGGCTATTTGCGGAAGATGTGTTATACAGAGAACCTGCGAACCAAGTGACATGGAAAACAGCTTTTCGCCAATCCTTTGTGCGGCGTTTCCGCTAACGCCTGAGTCTATCTCGTCAAAAATAACGGTTTTATCGCCGTCTGAGTTTGCAAGCACGTTTTTAATTGCAAGCATAATTCGTGAAAGTTCACCGCCCGAGGCAATTTTGGAAAGAGGCTTCATCTCTTCGCCCACATTTGTTCTTATCAAAAATTCTATTTCATCAAAACCGTCTTCTCGGTATTCGCACCGCTGAAAGCTTGTGTCAAAATCAACCCTTGTCATATTCAGGTCGGTGAGGTGCTTTTTGATTCTTTCGGCGAGTTTCTTTGAAGATGCTCTTCTGATATCAGAAAGAGCTTTTGCACAAGCTTCACGCTCTTTTGATATTATTTCAAGCTTTGCTTCAAGCTCTTTCAGGCGTATGTCGGAAGTATCAATTGCTTCGAGCTCATCACATGCCTTTTCGTAAAACCCAAGAATCTCTTCGATTGTTGAGCCGTATTTTCTTTTGAGATTGTAAATAAGATCGAGTCTCTCTTCTATTTCATTTGCCTCAAGCGGGTCAAATGATGAATGGTCACAAAATGTTTTCAGTTCTCTCGATTGCTCGTCGAGGGCATAGCCGGCATCGGACAGTGCATTGCAAATGTCAGATATTTCACCGCTGAAATCAGAAATCTGCTCCAACTTTTTTATGGCGCTCCACAAAAGGTCGTGAACCGTAACCGAATCTGAGCCATAGAGCATTTCATATGCCGCTTCGGAGTTCTCGGTAATTTTTGATGCGTTGTCAAGAGCAAGCTTTCTTTGTTCAAGTTCTTCGTCCTCACCGGGAGTGAGATTTGCATTTTCGAGTTCTTCTATTTGGAAAGTGAGAATGTCTCTTCTTCTCAGTTTTTCCTGCTCATCAGTGTCAATTTTGTCAAGCTCTGATTTTATATTTTTATATTCGAGATACTTTTCTTTGTAGTTTAAAAGAGCTTCATTTATTTTTTCAAAAGCAAATTTGTCAAGAAATCCTATGTGCGTTTTGACTGAAAGGAGTGAAGTGTTGTCATGCTGACCGTGGATGTTTACAAGAAGTTCACCAATAGATTTCAGCATGGTGAGATTTACAGGTATTCCATTTACCCTTATGGTATTTTTGCCTTCCTGATTCATTTCACGTGAAACAATAATTTCGGTTTCGGCATCGTCAACTCCCAAAATGTCTGCAATTTTTGCGGCTGTTTCTTCATCTGTTTCAAATTCACCGTCAACTCTTGCTTTTGTTTCACCTGCACGAATCATGGCTTTTGAGGCTCTTTCTCCTTTAAGCATGTTGATTGAATCTATGATGATTGATTTTCCGGCACCGGTTTCTCCGGTGAGAACACTGAAGCCTCTGTCAAAATCTATCTCGGCAAGCTCAATTACTGCTACATTTTTTATTGATAAGTGTTTTAACATGGCAAACACTCCTATTTGATAAATTTTATGAGTTTTGAGCAAAGCTGTTTTGCCGCTTTTTCGTTGCGTACAACAATCATAATGGTATCGTCGCCGCAAATTGTTCCCACAATTTCGTCCCATACGAAAGAGTCGAGGGCGTAGCCAACAGCTTGCGCCGCACCGGACATGGTTTTTAACACTACAATGTTATTGGCATAGTCAACGTTTGTCAGGCAGTGGTTTAAAATGCTTTCAAGCTTGTCGCCTATGCTTATATCGTTGTCTTTCGACGGAGCATATTTGTATGTTCCGTCGGCAAGAAGAACTTTGATTATACGCAATTCCTGTAAATCACGCGATGCGGTTGCCTGAGTAACGTTATATCCGCATTCATTCAGTCTTTCTGTAAGTTCTGATTGCGTGGAGATGTTTTCGGTGGTTATCAGTTCAAGTATTTTTTCGTGTCTTTCAGATTTTATCATATTAGTCCATCTTCCTTTATCTGCGTTATCCCTGAAGTTTTTTGTGAAGTATTTCGCAAAAACTTCTGTTACTTACCTTTATGAGCTTTGTTTTCAGCTTCGATGCTGTCACGGTTATTTTGTCTCCATCTACAATTTTAACTGCTCTTTGACCATCTGCGGTAAGCATTGACTTGTCATCGAAAGTTCCGTGAAATTTTACGGTGATTGTTGAGCTTCCGGGAATAATTATGGGTTTTGATCCCATTGTATGAGAGCATATGGGAGTGATTATTGATACCTCAAGGCTTGAATGAGCAACCGGACCGCCTGCGCTGAGGGAATAAGCGGTGCTGCCGGTAGGAGTTGATATTACAATTCCGTCACCCACATAAGATGATAAAAAATTACCGTCAACAAGAACATCAAGAGCAATCATCCTCGTGTATGAAGCACGTGAAATTACGATATCATTAAGCGCAGGGAGAACGATTTCATTGCCGTTGTTATCCATACAATGAGCCTCAATCATGAACCTTTCTTCAATTGTGTATTTTCCGTTGAGAAAGTTATGCATGGCTGTTTCGATTTCGGACAGCTCTACATCGGCAAGATAGCCAAGATTGCCGAGATTGATGCCAAGCAACGGCACGTTTTCGGTAGCTGCGGCTATAGAAGCTGACAAAATAGTTCCGTCTCCTCCTATGACAATGGCGGCAGATGCGTTTTTTAATGCATGCAGCGTATTGTCAAAGCTGATACCGTTATCATATGTAATTTCGTAATAATCGGACAATACTTCGCTGCATTTTTTGGTTATCGCAGCATCAGCATCCTTGTTTTGATTTGTAATAATAACTATTTTACGCATGTTTTGTGTGAGATCTGTTTATCGTAATACAGATCATCCCTCTTTTCTGTATAATTATAATAATTATACATCATATACTGTATATTTGTCAACAATATAATGCATTTAACAAACTTTGTTTTGTACGAAAAAATTTTGCAATAACTGTAGAAAAAAGTTTTAAAGTGTGTTATACTAAAATGTAAGCTAAAATTACTTAATCAAGAGAGGTGACAGACAATGATATCAAAAGTTCACTCCGGGGCAGTTTTTGGCATGGAGGGATATATTATTACTGTAGAGGTCGATATGTTTTCAAATCTTCCCGGAATCGATATTGTCGGTTTGCCTGATGCGGCAGTGAAGGAGTCTAAAGAAAGGGTTAAATCTGCTTTGAAAAACAGCGGGTTTGCCATACCGCAAAAACGCATTGTGGTTAATCTTGCTCCTGCAAACACCAAGAAAAACGGTGCCTATCTGGATCTTCCCATATCAGTTGCCATACTTGCGGCATCCGGTCAGCTTGTGTGTGATTCTTTGTCGGAGTTTCTCATCCTCGGTGAACTTGCTCTCGACGGAAGTGTCAGATGTGCGGACGGTGTTTTGCCTATGACATTGGAAGCAAGAAATCATTCGATCAGGAAACTCATAGTTCCAAAGGATAACGCATTGGAGGCGGCGGTTGTTTCTGATTGCACCATATACGGAGCCTCATCTCTTGCTGAGGTTGCTAAGCATCTTGGCGGTGAAGCGCAAATTGATCCTGTTAAAATAGACATTGAAGAGATTTTTGCATCTGCCAATGATTTTGATATTGATTTTTCTGATGTTAAGGGACAGGAAAGCGTAAAACGTGCAATAGAGGTTGCAGCAGCGGGTTCACATAACTTGCTCATGATTGGTTCTCCCGGCTCCGGCAAAACTATGCTTGCAAAAAGAATACCCACAATTCTTCCGGATTTGTCTTTTGATGAATCTCTTGAAGTAACAAAAATATATTCTATAGCCGGTTTGCTTGGAAATTCTTCGCTTATTACAACACGACCTTTTCGTTCGCCTCATCACACTGTTTCTAATGTAAGCATAACAGGCGGAGGTAGTGTACCCAAACCGGGAGAAATTAGTCTTGCTCACAGGGGCGTGCTTTTTTTGGATGAGCTTCCGGAATTTAGAAAAGATGCAATAGAGGCTATGCGGCAGCCTATTGAGGATGGATATTTCACCGTTTCAAGAGTGGCAGGCAGCGCAACATTTCCAAGCAGTGCAATGCTCATTGCAGGAATGAACCCATGTAAGTGCGGTTACTACGGAGATCCCGTCAGGGAATGCACATGTACAGCCAACTCTATCCGGACTTATATTTCGAAAGTTTCGGGACCGATGCTTGACCGATTTGATATACAAATTCATGTGCCTTCGGTTAAATATGATGATTTATCTTCACACGAAAAAGGAGAAAGTTCAAAAGTTATAAAAGAACGGGTTACAAAGGCGCGTCAAATTCAGCTTGAAAGATACAAGGGAATGAATATTTATTCAAACGCTCAATTATCGGCTGCGGCAATAGAAGAATTCTGTCCGATTGATGAGGTAAGCCGTAATTTGCTTAGGGATGTGTTCAACAGACTTGGACTCTCTGCACGAGCTCATGCGAGAATTCTCAAGCTTTCAAGGACTATTGCAGATCTTGAAGGAGCTGCAGATATTACCCCTGCTCATATTGCAGAGGCTATAAGATATCGCAGCCTTGATGCTAATACAATGTTTAAATAATGCAAAATATGAAAGAAGGATTCAAATGAAAGCTTTAAAGATACTGGTAAATATTTTTATGTGTATAATAGTTCCGTATTTTCTGGTGCGTTTTACAATTGATTATTTCGGATACAGTATGGGATTTGGCGTTATGATACTTATTTGCATAGCCTTGTTCCTCTATCTCAAACCCAAAATTTATACGGCGTGGGCATGGAAAAAGTACTCCAAAAATCACGATGAAGGCTTTAAAATGTTCCAAAAAGCCTATGATACAGGAAAAATGAGCGCTCAGCAGTCACTTATGTATGCATATCTTCTTATTCGTGACGGTCACATTGTAAAAGCCGAAAAGCTTATCACAAGTATACTTCTTCAGAAGAAAAGCTCACTTACCAAAGCTAATATTCTCGCTGCAGACCTGAATCTTGCCATAATATATTGGAAGAAAAATAACATAGATGAAGCGATTGAAAAAATGGAATATATTTATTCCAAAGGTTATCGCTCTACCGTGCATTACGGAACACTTGGTATTTTCTATATTTTAAACAATCAACTCGAGCGAGCGCTGGAGTTTTGTACTGAGGCATATGAATATAACAGTGGAGATGCAAGCATAAGGGATAATCTTGGACTGGTGTACATAAAAAAAGGTGATTGGGTAAAAGCAGAGGAAATATATGAAGCTCTTTTTGAAGAGACAACGCCTAATTTTATTGAAGCGTTTTATAATTATGCAACAGTTCTTGAACATAGAGGAGATTATGCCGGTGCGTGTGAATTTTATCAGAAAGCCCTTGGCTGTCCCGAAAAGTATTTATCTACCATAAAACGTGTGCAAGTGGAATACGCACTTTCACGTGCGGAAGAACATATCAGTTGAATTAAAGGAAGATAATCATGTATTTGTATTTTGACTGCTTTGCAGGATTAGATGTTTTTATGGCACTTGGTGCTGTTTTGAACCTGACAAACAAAAAGACAGATGCCGAAAGCGTTTGTAAAGCTATTTGTTCTGACGCAGAGCTTTCTCTTTCACAGGTAAAACGCAGTTCAATGGAAGCATATCGTGCAGAAATAAAGACAAGCCTCGACAAAAAATATAAAACAGATGAAATTCTCGAGTTGATTGAACAAAGTCACCTTGACCAAAACGTAAAAGAAAAACTCAGAATTTATGTCAAAATCATTGCCGATGCACGTTCGGTAAATCCAAATGATGCTGTGTTTGACATGAGCAAAGAAATGCCGATTCTTTGTGCGGCGGCGGCAATTTTTGATGCAGTCGAAAAAATGAAGGTCAAAAATGTTTTGTGTTCAAGGATTTTGTGTTCAAAATCCTTCACACTCACCGAAAACGGCTTTGAAAAGGTTACAAATGCAGAAACCCTCTATATTTCAAAAAAACATTCTCTGCCGGTTTTTGAAACCGAATGCCAAAGGGAGCTTCTTTGCGAAAGCGGAGCCGCACTCCTTGGTGCACTGGGTGCAAAAAAAGCCGAATACACTCCGGGCAATGCCTCAAAAATAGGCTACGGAGCAGGAGACGAGGACATTTTGCAAATCATTAACATTTTGCGTCTTGTTCTCGGAAACGATGACGAAGAAGACCTTTTGCAATTTGAAATGCAGCTTGAACTGTCCGAATTGCAAACAGCTTCACAAACACTGTGAAAAAGGAAACAGCAAATGAAAAAGCTTATTATAAACAAAAACGATGCCGGACAAAGGCTTGATAAATTTCTTTTCAAGTTTTTCGATTCTATCCCATCGTCTATGATATACAAAGGCATACGAAAAAAAAGAATCAAGGTAAACGGAAAAAAATCGGACATTGCCTATAAGCTTTGTGAGGGCGATGTTCTTGAGCTCTATATTAACGACGAGTTTTTTGAACCTGAAAAACAAACCGACGATTTTTCGACTCTCACGCCCGATTTGAGCATTGTATATGAAGATGAAAACATTCTTCTTGCCGACAAAAGCGTTGGAATGAGCGTTCATGAGGACGAAACCGAAAGCAAAAACACCCTCATAAACCACATAAAAGCCTATCTTTTTCAAAAGGGCGAATATATCCCCGAAGAAGAAAACTCCTTTGCTCCCGCACTTTGCAACCGCATTGACCGAAACACTGCGGGTATTGTTATTGCGGCAAAAAATGCAATGACACTGAGGATTATGAACGAAAAAATCAAGAACAGAGAAATTGACAAATACTATCTTTGCCTTGTGCAGGGTCACATGAAAGAAAAGGAAAAAACCCTGAAAGGCTATCTTGTCAAAAATGAAAAACAAAACCGTGTGTACTATCACGACAAACCGGTAAAAGACGGAAAAACCGCCATCACGAAATACAAAGTTCTTGCCGAAGGCGAGCTGACATCGCTTTTGGAAGTTGAACTTCTCACCGGACGCACCCATCAGATCAGAGCGCACCTTGCAGCAACGGGTCACCCCCTTGCAGGCGACGGCAAATATGGTACAAACGAATTTAACAAAAAAATCGGTATGAAATATCAAGCTCTGTATTCATATAAATTGAGATTTAATTTCTCAGAAGAATGTGAGCTTTCCTATCTTGACAAAAAAGTTTTTGAAGTCAAAAATGTTCCCTTTGCAAAAAACATAAAATAAATCGGTGGTGATTTAGATGATTATTGTTTATGACTCTGATAAATTGAATAAAGTTTTTCAGACCTTTGCAAATGTAATGCGAACCAAGGTAACTTTTATAGACAAAAATTTCAACCTGATTGGATTTGAAAACTACAAAAGACGTGAATTCTGCTTTAAACTTTTTGAAGATGAAACCGAACATTTGAAATGTACACAAAATTATCACAATAATCTTCGTATGCTTAACGAAGAGAAAAAAGAATATCATCTTATGTGCCGTTTGGGATGTATGGACTGTCATTATCCGCTTTTTATAGATGACACATTTGTGGGATACATTCAATACGGATCCATGAGAACGTGCAAAAAGCTCTCTGACACCGGATATGAATTTGGTTCTTCAACAAAACAGCTTGACGAGCTTGCAAAACTCTATGAAGAAAGCGAATATTTTGAACCCGAACGCATTGAAAGTATTCATGATATCGTAAAGATTTTAGCGGATTACATCTTGAAAAACGGGCTCATTCGCATAAAACACAATGAATTGATTGAAAGAGCAGAAATATACATTGAAAATCATCTTGGTGAAAGGCTCACCGTGGAAAATATTTGTAAAGCTCTTGCAGTTTCAAAAAATTCTCTCTACACAAATTTTTCCAAGGAACTGAGCTGCTCCGTGAATGACTATATCACACAAAAGCGTATGGAGTGCTCAAAGCACCTTCTCACTTCAACTCAAAAAACCATAAACGAAATATGCACCGAAATCGGCATTTCGGACAGTTCATATTTTTCAAAGGTGTTTAAAAAGAAAACCGGCATGTCGGCTCTTGAGTTCAGAAAGCAGTTTTCGGTGGAATACGGCGGATAATTTTTTCGGAGGTTTTCCATGACAAACATCATATATGAAATAGAAATAGGCGACATGAAGCTTTCGGTAATTGACGCAAACTTTCCGAAAGACGAAAATATTCTTCTTCCTCATTTTCATCCCATGTTTGAGTTTCAGTATGTTTTGCAAAGCAGTGTGAAAATTAAAACAAACGAAACCGCCTATGACGTTCACGAGGGATGCTACGCACTCATTCCCCCAAATCTTTTTCACTGGACAAACTTTGACAAAGTGAGTTTTAAACGTTTTGCTTTTTTATTTTCGGTTTCTCCGCTAAAAAAAGGCGGTGATTTCTCGGAATATGAACATTACAGAAAGATTTTTGAAAGTGTAACAAACATTGCAATTTGTGACAACCCTCAAATCGGTGAGTGCCTAAATAGCATTATCGCCATTGCAAATGAAAACAATAATTCGGATATTCATGTCTTAAAGATATATTTTTCTTTGCTTTTTGTAAAAATGGCAGAGGATGTGACAAAGCTTATGAAGCTTGAGGGAAAAGAGGCGGTGTCAGACCGAAAAAACACCGACAAAGATTTGAAGCTTCGCTCGGTCATCGGAGAATATGTTATCACAAACTATGCCAAAGAAAATGTGCTTGCATCACTTTCCGAAATTCTTCACATGAGCACTCGAAACACTTCGAGGACAGTTAAAAAGCTCTTTGGAGTTACCCTCGGAACACTGGTGCTTAATCAGCGAATGAATTTTGCCCGCACTCACATCAAAGAAACCGACATCCCCATTCGTTTGGTTGCAGAGCTTGCAGGCTACAATGATTATTCGGCATTTTTCAAAACTTTCAAAAAACAGTTTGGTTGTTCTCCCGATTCACTGCGTAACATTGCAAATAAGGACAAAAAGATTTGACATTTGGCTTATAATGCTATTTTAAACCACCTCGGTTTATGTTATTATAAATCCGAGGTGATTTATTATGAAAACAATTAGTTCAACAATAATATATGAAAACCCGTTGCCGCAGCTTCGTGCACGTCATGCTTTTTTTCCCTGCAGTGCGGAGCTTGCGGACGGTACGCTCGCTTCGGTTTTTGCCATTGGCGAAGCCTTTGAAAGCGTAGACTCAAAAAGCTGTATTTCTTTTTCAAAGGACGGCGGTAAAACGTGGTCCGAGCCACAGGTTATGTTCGACAAATCGGGCTACAACTGCCCCATAACCGACTATTGCAAAATTGCAACTCTGCCCAACGGCAATCTTCTTGCCTTTGGCTATGGCTACATCCGTGAGAACGAGGATTTGCCGATCGGCAATCCCGAAACAGGCGGTCTTTTGGATGATTTTGTTTTTTATTCAATTTCCAAAGACGGCGGGAACACGTGGTCAGAGCTTACGGAGGTTGATTGTGCCTGGGGAAGACATGTTGAAGCATCTGCCCCAATCACCGTTCTTGCAGACGGAACCTGGATTACTCCCATAACCGGATTCCCAAAGTGGAACGGTGAAATGACCGGCAAAATGTGCGGCAGAGCGCTCGTTTCCAAAGATAACGGCAAAACATGGAACGACGATGCTGTTTGCATGGATTTTGACCCGAATCCCGTAACATGCTATGAACAGAGAATGTGTCAGCTTGAATCGGGTACAATTGTGTGCATCGGTTGGAATGAAAACACCGCTACCGGCGAAAGACTTCCAAATCATTTTACATATTCTGAAGACGGCGGTAAAACATGGTCCGAACCGGAATCCACCGGAATTATGGGACAGGCATCATCGGTTTGTGCCATAGGCGGCGAAAAGCTCCTTGCACTCCATGCCCTGAGGCGTGACACCGACGAACCGGGCATCTACGGCTTTGTTGTTGATTTTTCGGACAAAGAGTGGAAAATAGAGGAGAAAAAACTCTTGTGGCAACCCTCAACTCCACTTATCAAAAATGCCAAAATGGCAGAAATTTTTTCTTTCCTCAAATTCGGTCAGCCCGGTGCAATCCGCCTTTCGGACAACACCCTTCTCATGACTCACTGGTGCGCCGAGGACGGTCAATACAAAACCGTTGCAACAAAAATTGAACTGTAAATGGGGGTTTTAGCATGAACAAATGTGCACTTGAGCTTGACATGCAAAGAAACATTGTCTCCGGCAGTCCCGAGACTTTGAGAGATGCCATAAAAAAAGGTGCAAATCTTCGAGTTTACACCGAGTTTCGCCACAACGAACACATAGACACCTCCTCCGATAACAATCAGATGATTCGCGAGGTGTCGGATTTCCCTGCCACATACTTGATAGATGACCGTTGGGTTTCGGGCATCATGACTCTCCGTCAGCCGGTGACACTGCCCGACAGATTCGGAGAAAGAGCCTCCATGTCGTTTTTCATGTATAACGAAGACGGCACTCAGGCATGTGCAAGACCCTATCTTGATGCAAAAGGATATTATGAGGTTGAAGGCAGTGCACCCTGCGAAATGTTTAACGGCGGAAAAGACGGTGAACCAATGGAACATATGCACATGGGCAAAAGCTTTGACGAAGGCACCAATGCTCCGTCAATCAATTTTGTGTATGATTTTTATTCCTACAAATTTCTTGTGCAGGACGAATGGACAGAGGTTCTTTCTCATGACGAAAACGGCAACGTGTTATCCGGTTCTGCCAAGGCTCTTGACGAGGCATCCTCTGCAGGTTGCAACATCAAGGTCGCCATAAGCGGTATATGTGAGGGACTTTGGGGTGAGACCAATCTTCACAAACACGAGCTTTTCATTGAGTGCGGTCCTCACTACTATTATGACGAAAACAATTTTATGATTTGCGAAACAAGACCCTTTGTGAGAGTGAAGCCCTCAATTCCCATGACCTACGAGAGCCACAACTGGGATTTTGGCTGGGCAATTGTTCGCAGTGACGGTCATGTTTCAGGTCTTTTCTACGATCCCTACACCCTCAAAATCCGCCGTACATATTCCCAAAAAGCAATGCGGTGGTTTGTAAGAAACAAATAAAAGGAGTTTTCACATGACACCAATTAACATAGCTCAAAAAAGAGAAGTTTTCTGGGACAATTTTCTTATTGATGAAGAAAAAACCACAGCCTTTCACAGAAGCTTCAATCTTACCGAAAAAGAAGTTTGCACGGTGCTCAATCAGGGCAAAGAACTTGAATCCGTAAGCTGGTTACAGGTTTTAAAAATGCCCTGCGGCGGCTACCGCATGTACTATTGCCCATGGTCTCAGTGGGACAAGGAAATTGTCATTCGTCTTGCTGTGCTCGAAAGCAGTGACGGTTTAAGCTGGACAAGACCAAACCTCAACCTGTTCCCTCATCCGGAGCTTAAAGAAAACAACATTGTTATTGATCATCTCATTGACAATGCCTATGTTTTTTATGACACAAATCCAAATTGCCCCGAAGACGAAAAATTCAAAGCCGTTTGCTCCGACAAAGCGGTCAGCAAAGACACCGGATATGACTCTTGTCTGATTTGCTACACCTCTCCGGACGGTCTAAACTTTAAAAAAGGTTGGGTGCTCAGCGAAACCGGAACCTTTGACACTCTTAACACCGTTCATTTCAGAGACGGAAAATATTATGCCTACATTCGTGATTTTCACGGCTTTGTTCCCGGGAAAAGAGAATCCACCGGAATCCGTGACATAAGGGTTATGACCTCGGAGGATTTTCACACATGGACAATCCCCGAAGAGCTTGAATATGACGACGGGCTTGACTATCCCATGTATACAAACAACATTCATCCCTACGAAAGAGCTCCTCAAATCCGCATTGGTTTTCCCGTGAGATATTATGACCGTGGGGAATGGACACCAAACACCGCACAGTTTGGAAGCGCTCCCATAAAGGAGGACGTCATGAAAATGGAAGCCCGCTACGGCATTGCCGTGACGGACTGCGTGTTTATTCACAGCCGTGATGTTAACGGCAAAAAATGGTCACGAAGCGGTGAGGCGTTCATGACTCCCGGCTATGAAACAGACGAAAACTGGATGTATGGTGATTGCTATCTTGCAAGCAACATGATAGATTCGGGCAAAGAAACCTACTATATGTACTGTGACAAGAGCTGTCGCACTCGTGGCAAAGGCAAAGAAATTGTCCGCTACGAAATCCGCAAAGACGGTTTTGCCTGCATTATGGCAGGAGGCGACGAAAAAGTTGCCGTGACAAAGCCGATTGTTTTTGAAGGGAAAGAGCTTCATCTGAATTTTGAAACCTCGGCTTTCGGACATATATTCGTTGATGTGCTTGACGAAAACGGAGACGAAATCCCCGGAAAAACAAGCTTTGAAATATACGGAAACACCATTGACCGAAAGGTTTTCCTTAAAGATGAAACCGATTTTTCAACTCTTTCAGGAAAAACCGTGAGACTGCGCTTTCGCATGAAAGATGCAAAGTTATATTCGATAAAGTTTGAAGATTAAATTGAAATTTATCGGGCTGTTTGAAAAATAATAATGAAAATCAACCACGGGGCATTTCCCGAAAACACATACGAACTTTCGTAAGCGAATTTCGAAAATTTGATGTCCCACACGAACCGCTCCGCACCGCATCAACCAGATGCGTGCTCGCTAATTTTGGCTATTTAAGGAAAATGATTTACGCCAAAATTTTCGGCGTGACATCAAATTTTCGAAAACGTTCGTATGACTGTTTTCTGAAAATGCCCCGTGGTCGATTTTGCCGAGTTTGTGCGACCTTCAAACATTTTAGCGAGGCACAAATTTGCGAAATCAATTGGAGGAGCTTTATATAATCGTAGCAGTTCGTTTTCTATAATATCTGTTTCGACTTCGAAAATCCGAATCCATCATTTTCCGCTGCGGGGATTCGGATTTAGCCTTCGCCGACGTCTGAGTGACGGAGTCGAAGGCGGTCGGACAAAGAAACAGATATTATAGAAATTTCTTTGAAAAGAACTGCGTGATTATAGAAAGTTACTCCAATTGATTTCAACGTAACTCCCCGACAAACTCAAATTTATATCACCGAAAGGAGCTCTAAAATGAACATTACAGCAATCGACTCTCACACTCACATAAATTGGAACAGCTCATGGGACACAAAAACCAATGATGTGTATAAAGCCGACCTTGACACACTTCTTGAAATAAGTGACGGAGCAAAAATTGATAAACTTCTTTGTTCAACTTTTTCGTCGGTTATTGCCGACAAGGATATTGAAGAATCAAACGAATATCTTTTTAATTTGTCAAACCAAAACGACAGAGTGTATCAATGGGTTGTCATAGACCCACGAAAAGAAACAACATTTTTGCAGGCTGAAGAAATGCTCAAAAGCAAAAAGTGTGTTGGCATAAAAATCCACCCCGATTATCACGGATATTCAATCTTTGACCACGGTGATAAGATTTTTTCCTTTGCAGAAAAAAGGGAAGCAATTGTTCTCATGCATCCCCAGGTTCCTGTTCCCGATATAACACGTTATGCCGACAAATATCCCAAAACCAAAATCATTGTTGCGCATCTTGGCGGAGTGAGCCATGTCGATGCAATTGCAAACGCAAAGCACAAAAATGTTTACACCGATACATCAGGAAGTGCAAGCACACAGAATTTTGTTTTGGAATATGCCGTTAAAAGAGTAGGCTCCGAAAACATCCTCTTCGGAACAGACACCTATGCGGCAGGATTTCAGCGCGGCAGAGTTGAATATGCTCTCATCTCCGACAAAGACAAAGAAAACATTTTAAGAAAAAACGCCGAAAGGCTTTTTGCAAAAAATTTCAGTTTGTAATCCATTAAATCTCACCCGAATTCCCATGAAAAAATTCTGTTTTTGTTTCTATAAATTTTTTTGCACTCATGCCATATTTCTGTTTAAAAACTTTTGAAAAATAAAGAGCATCGCCAAATCCGCACAGTGACGCAATTTCAGAAATCACAGTGTAGCCCTGCGACATCAGATTACATGCATATTGAACTCTGATAATCGCAAGATAATCGGATATTCCTGTTCCGAAATGTTTTTTAAATACAGAAGAAATATATTTCGGGCTGTACGAAAGTGTTGAACTCAAAAGCTCAAGAGATATTTTTTCGTTAGCAAAATTGTCATCAAGATATTTTTTTATTAAATCAGGCAGATGGCTTTCTCTTTTGTTGCCTTTTTCGGCAAGATTAAATCTTGCGGCAAGGTATGAAAAAGTGTAGAGCAAAACACTTTCCGACATCCATTCCGACACATTGGTTTTTGAACTAACTGCCTCTTCCCAGATTGTTTTTACTTTGTCGCACTTGTCGATAAGGAAGTTTTTCTTGTTTATTCCGATTTTCTCCATCATAATATTTGCACGGGTTCCGGTATAGCTTATGTACATATACGAAAAATCTTTTGAGGTGGGGTCAACGTAAAAGGAAGTATCGGGAAATGTGAAAAATATATCACCCTTTTTAACACTGATTTTATTGTCAGATAAACACAGCTTTCCCACACCCGAATATACATAATGAATTCTGAAAAGACCTTTGGATTGCAAAGCCTTTGTTATCATATGCTCGGTTTCGAACACAAGATTGATAACATGAATTGAATGTTGGTCCTGGATGTTTGGCATAAAATAGCATACTGTAGATTTCACGTTTTCACCTCCGACTATCTTTGATTCGAATATATCATAAATCAAATTACAAGTCAATCGGCATTGTACGATTTTCCATAAATGTCGGGATATTATCCATTGAACGTTAGCTGATTGCGTGTTATTCTTTGTATGAAAGGAGGCATTTTATATGTCAGATAAAAAAATCAGAGTCGGAGTTCTCGGCGGATATCGCGGAGGCACCATGATTCAATATTGTAAAGTAGCTGAAAATGCAGAGGTTGTTGCCATATGCGACAAGGCAGCGGATGTTTTGGAAGCCCAAAAAGAGAGAGCAGACGGTTATAACATCACTTTTTATGATAACTTTGATGAATTCATAAAACACGATATGGATGCTGTTGTTTTGGCAAATTATGCACATCAGCACGCCCCATTTGCCATTAAAGCCATGAAAGCGGGAAAACATGTTTTCTCGGAGGTTCTTCCCATGCAGACAATGAAAGAAGCCGTAGAGCTTGTTGAAACAGTTGAAGAAACGGGAAAAATATATGCCTACGGCGAAAACTTCTGCTATATGCCTGCTCCCTATGAAATGAGGAAGTTATATAAAGAAGGAAAAATCGGTGAGCTTGAATATGCAGAATGTGAATATCTTCACAACTGCGAACCCATATGGCCAAGTCTCACATACGGTGAAAAAGACCATTGGCGAAACACAATGTATGCCACATTCTATTGCACACATTCGTTTGGCCCCATTATCCATTCAACAGGCTTAAGACCGGTTTGTGTAACAGGATTTGAAAGCCTTATGAATCACAGAAACCTCCGTACCGGTTCAAAATCCGGTCAATTTGGTATAGAAATGGTTACCCTTGAAAACGGTGCAATTGTAAAGAGTATTCACGGAGGGCTTTACAAAAACTCCATATGGTATTCCATGTATGGCTCAAAGGGCAGAATGGAAAGTGCCAGAGAAGATGCAGAGGTGGGAGATGTATATAAGCTATACATCAATGCTGATGAGTTTGACGGAGCTTATGAAACCGAAAAGGTTGAATCCTACAGACCCGACCTTGGCATGGATGACAAGGCAAAGGATTTCGCCCACGCAGGTGCCGATTTCTACAGTATGTACAATTTTATTGAGAAAATCAAAGGCACTCCCGATGCTGATATTATTGATGTTTATGAAGCGCTTGATATGGGTCTTGCAGGATTGTTTGCATATCGCTCGGTACTTGATGGCGGAGCAAAAAAAGAAATACCGAATCTCCGTTTAAAAGAAGAAAGAGACAAATGGAGAGAAGACACTTCCTGCACATCACCCGAAACAGCAGGAGATATGCTTTTGCCAACCTGTTCAACCGGAACACCCGATATTGACGATGGTGTATATGACCATATGAAAGAGCTTTGGGACATCGAATGTTCCAAAGAAGAAGGAACATACCGCGCAATGTCTTTTGCAGGAGTTGCCAATAACGACGGAGTTTCAGGAAAATAAATTGGAGTTTATCGCTCTGTTTAACACGAGGAACGACAACTCGGCAAAGTGAAAATTGCTTGCAATTTTTACTTTGCCTCGGGGACAGGAAAAAACGATTCAGAATTGTCAAATCGAATGCGAGTCGGGAAGTATTCCCGATTCGCACGTGCCCGAAGCTGTACAAAGGTACTGCGAGG